>NZ_PSUC01000029.1:0-30791 GCF_002931635.1 Rathayibacter sp. AY2B7
CCATCGGCCTCGGCGAGGCCCGCGCGATCGCCGAGTACGGCGCCGAGCGCGTCGCCGTGTACGACTACGGCCTCGGCGTCGCTCTCGGCGTCCACCGACGGGGTCGCCTCGTCGGTGGCCTCGGTCTCCGCGGCCTGGACCTCGGGCGCCTCCTCGGCGGGAGCCTCGGGCTCGGACGCCGACGCGGCTCCGGAGCCGTCGCCGATGCGCACCAGCTCGGCGCCGACCTCGACGGTCTCGTCCTCCTGGACGAGGATCTCCTCGATCACTCCCGCGACGGGCGACGGGATCTCGGTGTCGACCTTGTCGGTCGAGACCTCGAGCAGGGGCTCGTCCACCTCGACGCGGTCCCCGACGTTCTTCAGCCAGCGGGTGACCGTTCCTTCCGTGACACTCTCTCCGAGTGCCGGGAGGCTGACGGATTCGCTCATGAGCCTGTCTCCTTAAGACGCTTGTGTTTCGATGTCCAGCTTACTGATGCGGAAGCGGCGGGTCGCCGCACCGCAGTGGTTCTACAGGGCGTGCAGCGGCTTCCCGGCCAGAGCGAGGTGCGCCTCGCCGAGCGCCTCGTTCTGAGTGGGGTGCGCGTGCACGAGGGGCGCGACGTCCTCGGGGTGCGCCTCCCAGTTCACGATGAGCTGAGCCTCGCCGATCAGCTCTCCGACGCGGGCTCCGACCATGTGCACGCCGACGACGGGGCCGTCGACCAGGCGCACGACCTTCACGGAGCCGGTGGTCCCGATGATCGTGCTCCGGGCGTTGCCGCCGAGGCCGTAGTCGTACACGGCGACGCGCTCGGCGCCGTACTCGGCGATCGCGCGGGCCTCGCCGAGGCCGATGGAGGCCACTTCGGGGTCGCTGTAGGTCACCTTCGGGACGTTGACGTCCGAGACGACCTGCGGGCCCAGACCGGCGATCTCCTCCGCGACGAAGATCCCCTGCTGGAAGCTCCGGTGCGCGAGCTGGAGCCCCGGCACGATGTCGCCCACGGCGTACACCCCGGGGACGGAGGTCTGCAGGCGCTCGTCGGTCAGCACGTAGCCGCGGTCGAGGCGGACCCCGGCCTCCTCGAGGCCGATGCCCGCGGTCACCGGGCCGCGGCCGACGGCGACCAGCAGGATCTCGCCCTCCACCGTTGCGCCGCTCTCGAGCGACACGGAGACGCCGGCCCCGCTCTGGGAGACCGACGCGACACGGGATCCCAGCTGGAAGGCGATGCCCCGCTTGCGGAAGGCGCGCTCCAGCTGCTTGCTGACGCTCTCGTCCTCGTTGGGGACGAGGTGGGGGAGGGCCTCGACGATCGTGACCTCGGCGCCGAACGAGCGCCAGACGCTCGCGAACTCGACGCCGATCACTCCGCCGCCGAGGACGACGACGCTCGCGGGCACGTGGTCGAGCTCGAGAGCCTGGTCGCTCGTCAGGATGCGGCCGCCGATCTCGATCCCGGGGAGGGTGCGGGAGGCGGACCCGGTGGCGACGACGACCGACGCGCCGTGGAGCACGTGCTCGCCGACCGTCACGGTGCCCGGCGCGGTGAGGCGGCCCTCGCCCGTGACGACCGTGATGCCGCGCGACGACACGAGGCTCTGGAGCCCCTTGTACTTGCCGGCGACGACGCCTTCGCGATAGCGCGTGACGCTCGCCATGTCGATCCCGGTGAAGCTCGAGAGCACGCCGTACTTCTCTCCCTCGCGGGCGCCGTCCGCCAGCTCGGCGGCGTGCAGCAGTGCCTTGGTGGGCACGCACCCGCGGTGCAGGCAGGTGCCGCCGAGCTTGTCGCGCTCCACGAGCGCGACGCTCATCCCGAGCTGCGTCGCCCGGAGGGCCGCCGCGTACCCGCCGCTGCCACCTCCGAGCACGACCAGGTCGTAGCGCTCTTCCGACACCCAGTGACTCCCTCGCGACGTGCGGTCCCGCTTCCCGGCCGACCGGCTCCGGCGCTGAGCGCCGAGCGGATCGGGAGGGGGGACGAGGCGGGATCTCCCGCCCCATCGACCCTACTACGCGCTCGCGAAGCCCTCGGCCAGAGCGATCAGCGCGCGCACCGAGACTCCCGTGGCGCCGGCTCCGGTGAAGCCGTAGCCGCCGCCTCCGTTGCTCGAGGGGCCGGCGATGTCGAGGTGCGCCCACGGGATCGTGGTCGCGTCCTCGCCCTCGCCGCGCTTCCCGACGAACTCGCGGAGGAAGTGGCCGGCGAGGAGCATGCCGCCGGCGGTGTTGCCCGGCTTGACGTTCGCGATGTCGGCGATGTCCGAGTTGAGCAGCGGTCGCAGCTCCGCGGGGAGGGGCATGTGCCAGAAGGGCTCTCCCGCCGTGCGGGCGGCCTCGAGGACGCGGGAGACCAGCTCGTCGTCGCCCAGGGCGCCGACGGTCCGGTTGCCGAGGGCGACCACGGAGGCGCCGGTCAGCGTCGCGACGTCGATGATCGCGTCGGGCTGCTCCTCGCTGGCGGCGACGAGGCCGTCGGCGAGCACCAGCCGGCCCTCGGCGTCGGTGTTCAGCACCTCCACCGTGGTCCCGCCGCGCACGGTGAGCACGTCGTCCGGGCGGATCGCGGTCCCGGAGGGGAGGTTCTCGGCGATGCAGAGCCAGGCGGTCGCGCGGAGCGGGAGGCCGAGCTCAGCGATGGCGCGCACCACGGCGTACACGGTCGCCGCGCCCGCCATGTCGGTCTTCATCCCGATCATCGAGGCCGGCGGCTTGAGGGAGAGTCCGCCGCTGTCGAAGGTGATGCCCTTGCCGACCAGGGCGAGGTGGGTGCTCGCGCCTTCGGGCGCGTAGGCGACCTTCACGAGGCGGGGCGGGCGGGAGGAGCCGCTGCCGACTCCGAGGATGCCGCCGAACCCCTCCTCCGCGAGGGCCTCCTCGTCCCAGACGGTGACCTCGAGCGGCAGTCCCTCGGCGCCGGTCTGCACGGCCTCGGCCAGCGTCTGCGGGTAGAGGTGCGACGGGGGAGTGTTGACGAGGTCCTTCACCGTGCCGACCGCGCGGCCGAGCACGAGCGCCCGGTCCAGGACGGCGGGGTCGGCCGACTCGCCGCCGCCCAGCAGGACGACGTGCTCGACGGGCGCCTTCGCGGCGGCGGCGGTGCTGCCGCGGAAGGCGGTGAAGGAGTAGGAGCCGAGCGCGGCGCCCTCGGCGACCGCGGCGAGCGTGCCGTCGGAGCCGGCGGGGAGGGAGAGGGCCACGGAGGCGGACCCCGCGAGCAGGCGGACGGCGGCGCCCGCGGCGTTCCGCAGCGCGGTGTCGTCGGGCTCCGCCGAGCCGAGTCCGACGAGGACGATCACTCCGGCACGGACCGAGGACGGCACGCGGACGAGCGTCTCGGCGGCGCCGGTCGCGCCGAGCGCGGTCAGCGCGGGGGCCAGCTCCTCGAAGCCCTCCGCGCCGACGAGCCGGGGACCGTCGGGTCCCGGGGCGACGCCGAGGACGAGGGCGTCGGTGTCGATGTCGGAGGCGGGAACGGTCGAGTACTCGAGAGAGGAGAGGGGCATGGCGGCAATGCTAGGCGCTGTTCGCTGAGGGCTCAGCGGACCCGGCCGGGGCGCCGGGACCCCTGTTTAGACTGGACGCATGCTGGATCCGGAAGACCTGTTCGAGATCGAGGGCGACCTCTCCGAGATCCCGCGCGGGCTGCACCTCGTCGCGGGCCTGACCGGCTCGGCCGACGCCGGGGGAGCGGTGGGGCAGCTGGGGGAGTACCTCCTCGAGACCCTCGAGCACCGCGAGGTCGCGGTCTTCGACCAGGATCAGCTGCTCGACTACCGGGCCCGCCGCCCCATCATCACGTTCGACCAGGACCACCTCACGGACTACCGTCCGGCGATGCTTCGGCTCTCGCTCGCGCACGACGAGCTGCACCAGCCGTTCCTCCTGCTCACCGGCTTCGAGCCCGACTTCCAGTGGGAGCGGTTCACCCGGGCGGTGGTCTCCCTCCTCGAGCGGCTCGACGTCGCCTCGACGACGTGGGTCCAGGCGATCCCGATGCCCGTGCCGCACACCCGGCCCGTCGGCGTCACCGTGAGCGGGAACCGCGAGGACCTGATCGAGGCGATGTCGGTCTGGAAGCCGCACACGCAGGTGCCGTCGAACGTCCTCCACCTGCTCGAGCTGCGCCTCTACGAGCGCGGTCTGACCGTGGTCGGCTTCGCGCTGCTCATCCCCCACTACCTGTCGGACACCGAGTACCCGCAGGCGGCGGTCGCGGCGCTCGAGAGCATCTCGGCGTCGACCGGCCTCATCTTCCCGACGGACCGCCTGCGCGAGAGCGGGCGGGAGTTCCTCGGCAAGGTCGACGAGCAGGTCGGCGGCAACGACGAGCTGCAGAAGCTGGTCTCGGCCCTCGAGGCGCGGCACGACACCTACATGGAGGGGACGAGCCTCCGCTCGCCGCTCACCGACGAGGACGGCTTCGTGCCCAGCGCCGACGCGATCGCCGCCGAGCTCGAGAAGTTCCTCGCGATCCGCCGCCCGGGCGAGGAGCCCACCGCCACCTGAGCGGCCGTAGGATCGGGCGAGTGCGTGATCGTCGAGCCTGGTTCGTCTTCGGTGCCGGAGCGTTCGCCTACCTCGTGGCGGTCCTGGACCGCACGACGCTGGGCGTCGCAGGAGTGGACGCCGCGGAGCGGTTCGGGGTGGCCGCCGCCGTCCTCTCGTCGCTCGCCGTCGTCCAGCTGATCGTCTACGCCGGGATGCAGATCCCGGTCGGGATCCTCATCGACCGGTTCGGCCCGCGGACCCTGATCCTCTCGGGCACGGCCCTGATGATGGCGGGCCAGGTCGTGGTCGCGATCGCGCCGGGCATCGGCGTCGCGATCGTCGGGCGGATCCTGCTGGGAGCCGGGGACGCCGCGATCTTCACCTCCGTGATCCGCCTCACGGTGACCTGGTTCAGCGGACCGATCGTGCCGCAGCTCTCGCAGTGGATCGGCAACATCGGCCAGGTGGGCCAGATCCTCTCCGCACTCCCGTTCGCGGCGATCCTCCACACTCTCGGCTGGGAGCCCGCGTTCCTCAGCGCCGCCGGCCTCGGGGCCGTGTCCTTCCTCGGCGTGCTCCTCCTGGTCGCCGACGTCCCGCCGCGCACCGAGCCGATCACGGTGGTGCCCCCGACCCTCCGAGCGACGATCGCGCAGCTCGGAGTGAGCCTGCGCCGGCCGGGGACGCAGCTCGGCTTCTGGTCGCACTTCGTCACGCAGTCCTCCGGCACGGTCTTCACGCTGCTCTGGGGCTACCCCTTCCTCGTCTACGCGATCGGCCTGCCGCCGACCGTCGCCGCGCCGACCCTCACGATCGTCGTGATCGCGGGGATCGTCGTCGGGCCGGTGCTCGGCGTCCTGACCGCCCGCCACCCCATGCGCCGCAGCAACCTCGTGCTCGGGATCGTCTCGGCGATGGCGGCCGCCTGGACCGTCGTGCTGCTCTGGCCCGGCGTCCCGCCGTACTGGCTCGTCGTGCTGCTCCTGATCGTCGTCGGAGCAGGCGGCCCCGGCTCGATGATCGGGTTCGACTTCGCCCGCACGTTCAACCCCTCGCGGAGCCTCGGCGCGGCCAACGGAGTCGTCAACGTGGGCGGGTTCCTGGCCAGCTTCACGATGATGTTCGCGATCGGCCTGATCCTCGACGCACTGGCCGGTCCCGGCGCCTCCTCGGAGCAGACCTACTCGCTCGAGCACTTCCGCCTGGCGTGGTGCGTGCAGTACGTGGTGGTCGGCGCCGGAGTCGTCGGACTCGTCGTCGCGCGCCGCCGGACCCGCCGCCGCCTGGCCGAGGACGAGGGAATAACCGTGGCCCCTCTCTGGGTTGCACTGAGTGACCGGCTGCGCCGCGGCCGCGCGGGGCGCTGACGGTCGTCCCCGTCGATCCGCCCTTCTGTAGACGCGATGTCCCAGAGGAACAGCCCGGATCCCGCCGGATCGAGCCCCACTCGCACCGCACCGCACGGCTGCACTACTCAGACGTGCAATAATTGTCAATAGGACCCGTTCGGGTCGAGGAGCACCAGGCCCACGTCGGGCGTGCGACGTCCTCGACTTGACATGGGTCCTCGTAATGCCCACCGACGGACGACGCCCTCCCGCGCCGCCCGCCCCCGGGACGCAACGGATGGAGAGGTGCCGCCATGGCCACCAGAGCTACCAAGACCGCAACGCTCGACGCCGTCGACGACGACGTGACGACGACCACCAAGAAGCCCGCGACGCGCAAGCCCGCGGCGAAGACCACGGCGGCCAAGACCACCGCGGCCAAGACGACCCGCTCGCGCGCCACGACCAAGGCCGCCGCTCCCGCCGACACCGAGGAGGAGCCGACCGACGCCGTCGAGCCCGACGAGGCAGCGGAGGAGGAGGAGACCGAGGTCGTCGCCGAGGACACCGAGACCGACGCGAAGGACGACGCGGAGACGCCGGAGGCCCCGGCCGCCGCTGCCGTCGCCGCTCCGGCCGAGCCGCTCCCGAGCGGTGCGCTCGTCCTGTCGTTCGGCGGAGAGGACGACGAGGTCCCGGTCTACTCGACCGCGATCACCGGGGCCACCGCCGACCCGGTCAAGGACTACCTGAAGCAGATCGGCAAGGTCGCGCTCCTGAACGCGGCCGAGGAGGTCGAGCTCGCGATGCGCATCGAGGCCGGCCTGTTCGCCGAGGACAAGCTCGCCAACTCGACCGACCTCAGCCCGGAGCTCGTCCGCGAGCTGCGCTGGGTCGCGAAGGACGGCCAGCGCGCGAAGAGCCACCTGCTCGGAGCGAACCTCCGGCTCGTCGTCAGCCTCGCGAAGCGCTACACCGGTCGCGGGATGCAGTTCCTCGACCTCATCCAGGAGGGCAACCTGGGCCTCATCCGCGCGGTCGAGAAGTTCGACTACACCAAGGGCTTCAAGTTCTCGACCTACGCCACGTGGTGGATCCGCCAGGCGATCACCCGCGCGATGGCCGACCAGGCCCGCACCATCCGCATCCCGGTGCACATGGTCGAGGTCATCAACAAGCTGGCCCGCGTGCAGCGCCAGATGCTCCAGGACCTGGGCCGCGAGCCCACGCCCGAGGAGCTCTCGCGCGAGCTCGACATGACCCCCGAGAAGGTCATCGAGGTGCAGAAGTACGGGCGCGAGCCGATCTCGCTGCACACGCCCCTGGGTGAGGACGGCGACAGCGAGTTCGGCGACCTCATCGAGGACACCGAGGCGGTCGTCCCGGCCGACGCCGTGGGCTTCACCATGCTGCAGAAGCAGCTGGAGTCGCTGCTCGACTCGCTCTCGGAGCGCGAGGCCGGCGTGATCCGCATGCGCTTCGGCCTCGGCGACGGAATGCCGAAGACGCTCGACCAGATCGGCGACACCTTCGGCGTGACGCGCGAGCGCATCCGTCAGATCGAGTCCAAGACGATGGCCAAGCTCCGCCACCCGTCCCGCTCGCAGTCGCTCCGCGACTACCTCGAGTAGGCCGGTGATCCGCTACGCGCCGGCGGTCCTCCTCGGGAGGGCCGCCCGGTTCGCCGCGCGGGTCCGGAAGCCCGGCGGGGGATCCGCCGTGCCCGGACTCGTGGTGAACCGCGTCGCGCCCGGATTCCTGCCCGCGGTGCTCGACGGGTTCCGGGACGGCCTCGTGGTCGTCACGGGATCGGCGGGCAAGTCGACCACGACCAAGATGCTGGTCGCGGTGCTCCGCGCGCACGGGCTCCGGGTCTTCACCAACCCCTCGACGGCCAACATCGCCCAGGGGCTGACCTCCGCGCTCCTGGAGCGGGCGGACCTCCGCGGACGGATCGATGCCGACATCGCCGTCCTCGAGATGGACGAGGGTCACGGCGCGCGCCTCGCGCCCCGGATGCGCCCCCGCGTCGTCCTGCTGACGAACGTGGTGGTCGACCAGATCGACCGCTTCTTCGATCCGGCCATGGTCGCCCGGATGCTCGGCACCATCGCCTCCCGCGCGACCGGTCCCGTCGTGCTGAACGCCGACGACCGCCACGTCGCCGATATCGCGACCTCCCTCCCCGACGAGCGGATCCGCTGGTACGGCGTCTCCTCCTCCGTCCGCGACTCCGCGTCCGGCGGTCTCGGCTACGCCGCAGAGGCGGAGGCCGGGACCGACCGTGCGACCACCGTCGTCGAGAGCACGACGGGAGCGGCCGCGCGCATCATCAGCGACGGCGACCCGCTCGAGGTCCGGCTCCCCGCGCGGGGCGTCCACTACGCGGTGGACGCCGCCGCGGCCGTCTCCACGGCCCGCGCCGTGCTCGCTGAGCGCTTCGACCCGGCCCTCGCCGCCTCCGCGCTCTCGAGCATCGACCCCGTCTTCGGGCGGGGCGAGATCGTCACCGTGCGCGGCCACGAGGTCGAGTTCGTCCTGGTCCAGAACCCGGCGAGCTACCGCCTGAACATCGCGGAGATCCCCGAGGGGACCGAGCAGATCATGCTCGCGATCGGCTCCGACGTCCGAGACCCCTCCTACTTCTGGCCCGTGGACACCTCTGTGCTCGGGCACGTCAGAGTCGTCTCGGGGTCGAAGGCGCACGAGGCGGCGCTGCACCTGCGCTACGACGGCGTCCGCGTCGACTCCGTCGACGAGGACCTGGGCCGCGCGCTCGACGCGTTCCTCGCTCTGCCGACCCCCGCCTCCGGCCGGAAGACCATCGTCTTCTCGGCCGATTCGATGCGCCGCACCCGTGCGCACCTGCAGCTCGTCACCAACCGCGAGGAGACCGCGTGACCACCCTCCGCATCGCCGTGCTCGCTCCCGACGTCCTGGACAGCAACGGCGACGCGGCGAACGCCCGGGTCCTCGCGGCTCGGGCGCGCTGGGCGGGGGTCGAGGCGGAGGTGGTGCCGCTGGCGGCCGCCTCCGACGCCGAGGTCCGTCCGGACGTCCTGGTCGCCGGGACGGGAGCGGACGAGGACCTCCCGGGCGTCCTGGCCCTCCTCCACGAGATCGCGCCGACGCTGCGGGCCTGGGTCGACCAGGGCACTCAGGTGGTCGCGGTCGGAGCCGGCTGGGAGATGCTGGCCGGTTCGATCAGCACGGCCGCGGGCGGAGCCCGGGGGATCGGGCTGTTCCCCGGAGACTCGGTCACGGGCGAGCGCGCGACCGACGACCTCCTCGTCGAGACGCCGGGCGGTGTCCTCGTCGGCTTCGAGAACCACGAGCGCCGGATGACCGGGATCCCGCTCGAGCACGCGCTCGGCCGAGTGCTGCACGGCACCGGCGACGGCGCCGGCCACGAGGGCTACGCGGTGGGAGGCCTTCTGGGCACGCACCTGCACGGCCCCGTCCTCGCGAAGAACCCCTCGCTCGCGGACGCGATCCTGCGGCGCGCCCTCGGCGACGCCTATTCCCCGTCGGACGAGCGTCTCCGCCTGGTCGATGAAACGGCACGAGCCGCTCGCGAAGTGATCGCGAAGCGGCTCGGTGTCGGTCGGTAGGGCGCTGACGCGCCGTCCGGGCTGATCGGGGACGCGCTAGGGGCGCTGCTCCTCGAAGAGCCGGGCGGACTCGTCGTGCCAGCTCTGGGCGATGCTGGAGAGCTTCTCCTGGTACTTCTTCCCGTGGTGCGCGCAGAACAGCAGTTCTCCGTTGTTCACGACCACTCGGATGTACGCCTGGGCACCGCAGCTGTCGCAGCGGTCGGCGGCGGAGAGCTGGTGGGCACCGGCGAGCTCGTCCACGCCGTTCTGGGTTGCTGTGGTCGACATGACTTGGCCTCCTGCACTCGGTCTTCGATCTCTGCTTAGTGGAACCCATCCAAGCACGCGATTGTTTCCGCACGGAGTCGATCGGTCGGCATTTCGCTCTGCGCGTAGGGGCCCCGCGCCGAGCGGCCATCGTGCTGTCGCCGGGTGCCGCGCCACCGCGGCCGGAGCGGTTCCCGAAAGTAGACTGGGCGGATGGCCTCCACCGACTACAACGCCCGTCACCTCTCCGTCCTCGAGGGTCTCGAGGCGGTCCGGAAGCGGCCCGGCATGTACATCGGATCGACCGACTCGCGCGGCCTCATGCACTGCCTCTGGGAGGTCATCGACAACTCCGTCGACGAGGCGCTGGCCGGGCACGGGACCGAGATCAGCGTGCTCCTGCACGCCGACGGCAGCGTCGAGGTGCGCGACCGCGCGCGCGGGATCCCGGTCGACATCGAGCCGAAGACGGGGCTCTCCGGAGTCGAGGTCGTGTTCACGAAGCTGCACGCGGGCGGCAAGTTCGGCTCGGGGTCCTACGCGGCGTCCGGCGGTCTGCACGGCGTCGGCGCCTCCGTGGTCAACGCGCTCTCGGAGCGCCTGGACGTCGAGGTCGACCGCAACGGCCGCACCTACCGGATGTCGTTCCACCGGGGGGAGCCCGGGCGCTTCGCCGACGCGGGCGAGCCCACCCCCGACGCTCCGTTCACGCCGTTCGAGAACGGGTCGGAGCTGACGGTCGTCGGGAAGGTCGCCAAGGGCGTCACCGGTACGCGC
Organism: Rathayibacter sp. AY2B7; assembly: GCF_002931635.1. Lineage (NCBI taxonomy): Bacteria > Bacillati > Actinomycetota > Actinomycetes > Micrococcales > Microbacteriaceae > Rathayibacter > Rathayibacter sp. AY2B7. The sequence continues at coordinate 10,445 of NZ_PSUC01000029.1, forward strand.
GTGCGCTACTGGGCCGACCGCCAGATCTTCACGAAGGGCGCCTCGTTCCAGACGGACGACCTGGTGACGCGGGCCCGGCAGACCGCGTTCCTCGTCCCCGGCCTGACGATCGACATCGTCGACGACCGGGCGGACGAGCGCCGCGCCGAGATGTTCCGCTACGACGGCGGCATCTCGGAGTTCGTCGAGTTCCTCGCCCCCGACGCCCCCGTGACCGAGGTGCTGCGCCTCACCGGCTCCGGCACCTTCACCGAGACCGTGCCGGTGCTGACCCCCGGCGGCGCCATGGTGCCCACCGAGGTGGAGCGCACCTGCGAGGTCGACATCGCCCTGCGCTGGGGCACCGGCTACGAGACGGTGATGCGCAGCTTCGTGAACATCATCTCGACGCCCAAGGGCGGGACGCACCAGACCGGCTTCGAGCAGGGCCTGCTGAAGCTGCTCCGCTCCCAGGTGGAGGCGAACGCCCGCCGCCTCAAGGTCGGCTCGGACAAGCTCGAGAAGGACGACGTCCTCGCCGGGCTCAGCGCCGTGCTGACCGTGCGGCTCCCGGAGCCGCAGTTCGAAGGCCAGACGAAGGAGGTGCTGGGCACGCCCGCCGTCCGCGCGATCGTCGCCTCCACCATCGCCTCGACGCTGGGCGCGGTGTTCTCCTCGACGCGCCGCGAGGACAAGGCGCAGACCTCCCAGCTCCTCGAGAAGGTCGTCGCCGAGATGAAGTCGCGGATCTCGGCCCGCGCGCACAAGGAGACGCAGCGCCGCAAGAACGCGCTGGAGTCCTCCTCCCTTCCGGCGAAGCTGGTCGACTGCCGCAGCAGCGACGTCGAGAACAGCGAGCTCTTCATCGTCGAGGGCGACTCCGCCCTCGGTACCGCCAAGCTCGCCCGCAACAGCGAGTACCAGGCCCTGCTGCCGATCCGGGGGAAGATCCTCAACACGCAGAAGGCGAGCATCGCCGACATGCTCTCGAACGCCGAGTGCGCCTCGATGATCCAGGTGATCGGAGCCGGCTCCGGCCGCTCCTTCGACCTCTCGGCCGCCCGCTACGGGAAGATCATCCTGATGAGCGACGCCGACGTCGACGGCGCCCACATCCGCACCCTGCTGCTCACGCTCTTCTTCCGCTACATGCGGCCGCTCGTCGAGGCGGGGCGCGTCTTCGCCGCCGTGCCTCCGCTGCACAGGCTCGTGGTGATGAACGCGGGGAAGAAGCCGAACGAGACGATCTACACCTACTCCGAGAAGGAGCTGCAGAGCGTCCTCGCGGCCCTCGGCAAGGCGGGCCGCCGCTACCAGGACCCGATCCAGCGCTACAAGGGGCTCGGCGAGATGGACGCGGACCAGCTGGCCACGACGACCATGGACCGCTCCCGCCGCACCCTCCGCCGGGTGCGGGTCGCCGACGCCGAGAACGCCGGCCGGGTGTTCGAGCTGCTGATGGGCAACGACGTGGCGCCCCGCAAGGAGTTCATCGTCCGCGGGTCCGAGTCGCTGTCGCGGGACCGCATCGACGTCTGAGCCGCGGGGCTCAGAACACCTCGGGCGCCGCTCCGATCGTCGCGATCGGCGCCGCGAGGGCCACGCCGGAGCCGTCGCGCTTCATCCCGGAGTCGGGCAGCGCGGCCACCGAGCCGTCGGCCTCGAGGGCGTGCGCGGGACCGGGGCCGACCCACGCCACTCCGAGGGCGGTCTCTCCCTTGAGGAAGCGCTGCGCGCGGACTCCGCCGGTGGCCCTGCCCTTGGCGGGGAACTCCGAGAACGGCGAGACCTTCGCACTGCCGGTGTCGGTCCCCGAGAGGGCCCAGCTGTCGACGGCGACCGTCGCGACGACGGCCTCGTCCCGGTCTTGGGCGGCGACGACGGCGAAGTGCACGACGTCGTCGGTCTCGGCCAGCTTGACCCCGGCCATCCCCGCGGCCGTCCTGCCCTGAGGGCGGACGGCGGACGCGGAGAAGCGCAGCAGCTGGGCCTCGCCGGTGACGAAGACCAGCTCGTCCTCCTCCGCAGACGGAGCCGCGCCCACGACGGCGTCCTTCGGCTTCAGGGCGATGAGCTCGATGTCCGGGCGGTTGGGCAGCTCGCCCGGCGCGACGCGCTTGACGACGCCCTGCTGGGTGCCGAGCGCGATCGGCCGCTCGTCGTCGAGGGCGACGAGCGCGAGCACCCGCTCGTCCTTCGCCAGGTGCGGGAGGTAGTCGTTCATGCGCACGCCCGCGCCCAGCTGCACCGAGGAGGAGGGGACGGCGGGCACGTCGACCGGCGAGAAGCGGAGGAGCCGACCGGCGCTGGTGACCGCGCCGATCTCCGTCCGGCTGGTCGTGTCGAGCACGCTGAGGACGGCGTCGTGCTTCGAGCGGCGCGTGGCGCGCTCGGGGTGGGGAGCGGCCTCGGGGTCGCGGTCGACCCGCACCATGCGGCCGGTGGTGCTCAGCAGCACCCGGCAGGGCACGTCCGCGATCTCGAGCACCGCGGCGGCCTTCCGCCCGGTGGTGGCGACGGAGGGGCGCGCCTCGGTGAGCAGGGTGCGCCGCGGGGTCCCGAGGCGCTGGGCGACCTCGTCGAGCTCGTCCGAGACCAGCTCGTCGATCCGTGATCGGCTGGCGAGGAGGGCCTCGAGCTCGGCGATCTCGGCGAGGAGGGTGTCGCGCTCGGTCTCGAGCTCGATGCGCGAGAACTTCGTGAGGCGGCGGAGCTGGAGCTCGAGGATGTAGTCGGCCTGCAGGGTGCTGAGGTCGAAGACCTCGATCAGCCGGGCCCGCGCCGCCGCGGTGTCGTCGCTCCCGCGGATCAGCTGGATGACCTCGTCGATGTCGAGGATCGCGATGAGCAGGCCCTCGACCAGGTGCAGCCGCTCCTGGCGCTTGCGCAGTCGGTAGCGGGTCCGCCGGGTGACGACCTGCACCCGGTGGCCGATGTAGACCTGCAGCAGCTCCTTCAGGCCGAGGGTGCGCGGGCCGCCGTCGACCAGCGCGACGTTGTTGATCGAGAACGCGTCCTCGAGGGGCGTGTAGCGGTAGAGCTGCTCGAGGACGGCCTCGGGGCTGAAGCCGGTCTTGATCCCGATGACGAGCCGGAGGCCGTTGTCCCGGTCCGTCAGGTCGGTGACGTCCGAGATGCCGCTGAGCTTCTTGTTCTGGACGCCGTCCTTGATCTTGTCGATGACCTTCTCGGCGCCGACGAGGTAGGGCAGCTCGGTGACGACCAGGCCGGACTTGCGCGCGGTGATGCTCTCGACCGAGACGCGGGCGCGGGTCTTGAAGCCGCCCCGGCCGGTCGCGTAGGCGTCGCGCACGCCGGCGAGGCCGACGATCGTGCCACCGCTCGGGAAGTCCGGTCCCGGGACGAACGACATCAGGTCGTCCAGGGACGCGTCGGGGTGGGCGATCAGGTGCCGAGCCGCCCCGATCACCTCCACGAGGTTGTGGGGCGCCATGTTCGTCGCCATGCCGACGGCGATGCCGCTGGCCCCGTTGACCAGCAGGTTCGGGAACGCGGAGGGGAGGACCTCGGGCTGGTCGTGCGAGTTGTCGTAGTTCGGGACGAAGTCGACGACGTCCTCGCCGAGGTGCTCGGTCATGGCCGTGGCGGCCGGCGCGAGGCGGGCCTCCGTGTAGCGGGCCGCGGCCGGGCCGTCGTCGAGGGAGCCGAAGTTACCGTGCCCGTCGACGAGGGCGACCCTCATCGTGAACGGCTGGGCGAGGCGCACGAGGGAGTCGTAGATCGAGGCGTCGCCGTGCGGGTGCAGCTTGCCCATCACCTCGCCGACCACGCGGGCCGACTTCACGTGGCCGTGATCGGGCCGCAGCCCCATCTCGCTCATCATGTAGAGGATCCGGCGCTGCACCGGCTTGAGGCCGTCGCGGGCGTCGGGCAGGGCCCGCGAGTAGATGACCGAGTACGCGTACTCGAGGAAGGACCCCTCCATCTCGGCCGAGACGTCGACGTCCTCGATGCGCTCGGTGAGCGAGGATCCGGAGGAGGGGGCTGCAGCGTTCATGACTCGATTCGGTGGCGGGCGCGGGACGGCGGCGGGGGACTGCACCGCCCTGCGGCGCTCGACGGGACGGCCGGAGCGGAGACGGCGCCTCGCGGACGGGACCGGCCCTCCCGTTCACGCGGACGCTCCGCCGTACCGGCCCGGCGGGGACGGCGGCGCTGTGCGAAACTGGGCGCGATGACCCACATGCTACCGCCAGCCCCCGACGGGCGGCGGAGCCTCGCCGACGTCCTGCCGGGCACCCTCGACGCGCTCCTGGGCCGCCCCGGCCTCTTCGGCTCGCCCCGCGTCGAGCGGATCGTGGTCGTCCTCGTCGACGGCCTGGGTGCCGCGAACCTCCGCCAGCGCGGGGGCCACTCGCGCACACTCGCTCCGGCCCTCAACCGCGGGACCACGCTCGTCTCGGGCTTCCCGACGACCACCGCGGCGGCCCTGGCGAGCCTGACGACGGGCCTGCGCCCGGGCGGGCACGGGATGGTCGGCTACCGCGTGCTCGACCGCGCCTCCGACCGCCTGGTCAACCAGCTCTCCGGCTGGGACGAGGGCATGGTGCCCGAGACGTGGCAGCCCCATCCCACGGTCTTCGAGCAGGCCTCGGCCGCCGGTGTCCGGGCCGGAGTGATCGGCCCCGCGCGGTACGCCCGCTCCGGTCTCACGCGGGCGATCCTGCGCGGCGCCGAGTACCACTCCGCCGGCGGCGTCGCCGAGCGCTTCACGGCGGCGCGCGCCCTGCTCGACGAGGGCGGCCGGCAGCTCGTGTACCTCTACGTCCCCGAGCTCGACCAGGCGGCGCACGCGCGCGGCTGGGAGTCGCCGGAGTGGACGGCAGCCCTCGAGCTCCTCGACGGCGAGGTCGGCGGAGCGGTCCGCGGGCTCTCCACCCGCGAGAGCATGCTCGTCACCGCCGACCACGGCATCGTGGACGTCCCGGCGTCCTCGCACGTGCTCGTCGAGCGGGGACCGCTGGTCGAGGGCGTCCGGCACCTCGGCGGAGAGCCCCGCTGCCTGCAGCTGCACCTCGAGCCGGGTGTGGACCCCGAGGAGGTGGCGCGGCGCTGGATCGAGGCGGAGGGCGCACGCGCCTGGGTCGCGACACGCGACGAGGTCGCTGCGAGCGGCTGGTTCGGCGAGGTCTCGCCGGTGGCGGCCGAGCGGATGGGCGACGTGTTCGTCGCGGCACGGAGGACCATCGCCTACTACGCGGCGGACGACTCCTCCGGCCGCTCGATGATCGGGCAGCACGGGTCGCTCACGCCGGAGGAGACGCAGGTGCCGCTCCTCCGCTACGGCGCGCTGGCCTGAGCCGGGCCGAGGGCACGGGGGCACGGTCCGCCCGGCGGAGCCGCCCGCCCGCGGAGGGTCAGTCGTCGCTGCGCGCTCCGAAGACGATCTCGTCCCAGCTCGGCATCGACGCCCGCCCCCGGCGGAGGCTCCCGCGCACGCCCGACGGCTGCTCGGGGACCGGGGGAGCGGTGCGCGGCGGCTCCGGTGCCTTCTCGACGGGAGGAGCGGCCTCGGCCTCGGGCTCCGGCTCCTCGCGGACGCGGAGGCTCGAGGCGTGATCGCGCTCGCCCCGGCGGCGCCGCAGGGCGTCGAGCAGGTCGGCGGTGTCGTTGAGGTTGCGCTCGCGCTGCTCCGTCGTGCTCGTGACGGGGCGGGGGAGCGTCGAGATCGGGCGCGGGGTCTCGGAGAGGGCCGGCTGCGGCTCCGTGTCGGAGGGACGGACGGCGGCCGGCCGGGCGTGCGGCATCGCGGCGGGGCGGCCTGCCGTGGGGTGGTCGGCCCGGGCGGAGCGGCTCGGCGCCTCCGCGGACTCCGGGTCGAAGCGCGTGGCGAGCTCGTCGACGGCGGCGGGGATGACGGCGCGCAGGCGCGGGATGAGGGTCGGCCGGATCTCGCCCTGCTGCGAGAGCGTGATCGCCTCGGAGGTCAGCGGCGACAGCAGCGCCTTCCGCGGGTCGAAGCGCCAGCGGGCGTCGTGGTCGATCTCGTCCGAGCGGAAGAGGAGCTTGACGACCCAGCCCTCCTCCTCCTTCCAGCTCGACCACTGCTCGCCCTCGGCGCCGAGCGATGCGAGGCGGTCGCGGATGACGTCGCCGAAGGGCGTGCCCTCCTCGAGGGGATCGGGGTCGGTGGTCGTGTAGACGCGCACGGCGAGAGCGGACGCGACGATGTGCTCGCGCTCAGCCGTGACGGGTCCCTCGAAGCGCTGGACGTAGCCCAGGTCGGCGCCCGTGAGCTCGGCGACCTCCTCGGCGGAGAGCCCGGAGCGGATGTGGGCCTGGATCTCGCGGGGGGAGACGCGCTTCTCGCGCGGCGGGAGGGTGTGGACCCGCGGCCGCAGCTGGCTCTGCAGCGTCTCGTCGATGCGGACCGAGAAGCGCTCGCCGCCCTCGGACACGAGGACGAGCGATCCGCCCTCGACGCCGATCACCTTCAGTTCCATCATCGTGGGGACCCTCCTTCTGGACGCGGACCGGGCAAGGATGCCACGCGCCCGGGCGATCGGCCGGGAATACCCCGGGCGGGTCGAAAGTTGGTGCGGAAGGAGGCGGGGCGAGCGGGTGTCAAGAGCCGTTCGAGGTGGTTTGCGAATCGATGCGTCGTGATGCACACTGACCCCGCCGATTTGTTGAACAGCAGAAATAAGAAGTGGATGGGAATGGCTACGGACTACGACGCCCCCCGCAAGACCGATGACGACTCCGAGTCGATCGAGGCCCTGAAGGAGCGAGTCCCCGACAAGATGTCCGGAGTCGTCGACGTCGATGACGCCGACAACCCGGGCGGATTCGAACTGCCCGGTGCCGATCTGTCCGACCTCGATCTGGACGTCGTGGTCCTTCCGCCCCAGGCGGACGAGTTCACGTGCGTGAGCTGCTTCCTCGTGAAGCACCGCTCGCAGATCGACCACGAGGAGAAGCTCGGACCGATCTGCCTGGAGTGCGCCGCTTAAGCGCCTCCCGGCTCCGAAGGACGACCGCTCCGTCGCCGTGATCCCCGGATCGCGGCGACGATGTCGTCCGGGCGGCGGGTGGAGACCAGCCAGTACGGCGTGGGGTCGGCCGGATCCTCGATCGGGACCCGCACCACATCCTTCACCCAGCCGCGGATGACCAGGTACGCCCGCGCGTCCAGGCGCGTCCCCCGCTCGGCGAACGCCTGGTCCCCCGAGTAGGAGGACGGCTCGCCCACGAGGTCCAGCGGGATGTGGGCGCTGCCTGCGCGCAGCTCCCCCTCCGCCACCTCGATCACGGGGGAGAGGGCCAGCAGCGACAGCACGCAGCCCGCGTACAGAACGATCGCGACGATCACCCCCACCGCGAAGTCGATGGGCGCGAACACCAGGATGCTGGCGGGGATCACGAGGGCGGTGGCGACGAAGAGCCAGGGCGCGGGCCACAGCCTCTCTCGGTAGGACGGCATGACCCTATTGGATCAGACGTTTGGTCTACCCTCGTCACGTGCCTGCAACCGTCGACGTCCCGATCACCGCGGACCGGCTCCCCTCCTACGCCCGTCCGGGCGACGCGGGAGCCGATCTCCACTCGACGGAGGACGTGGTGCTCGCCCCCGGTGAGCGCGCCTCCGTCGGCACCGGGGTGGCCGTCGCCCTCCCGGAGGGCCACGCCGGCTTCGTCGTCCCCCGCAGCGGGCTGGCCTTCAGGCACGGCATCACCGTCGTCAACGCCCCCGGAACGATCGACGCGGGCTACCGCGGCGAGATCCGGGTGGCGCTGCTGAACACCGACAGCCGCGAGACGTACCGCGTCTCGGCGGGGGACCGGATCGCGCAGCTCGTGATCGTCCCCGTCGTCCAGGCGAGGTTCACGGCCGTCGACGAGCTTCCCGAGTCGGTCCGCGGCACGGGCGGCTTCGGATCCACCGGGTACGCCGCCGGCGCCCAGGAGACCAGAATCCACGAGGAGAGCGCATGAGCGACATCCAGTCCACGACCGGCGAGGCCGCCGAGCCCGTCCAGCAGGACTTCGAGAAGTCGGCGCCGGAGGACCGCGCGGAGGCCGGGCCCCTGGACGAGCGCGAGGCCAACCCGGTCCGCCCCTACATCGACCTCGGCGGGGTGAAGGTGCTTCCCCGCGAGGGCATGCACATCCGCCTCGAGGTCGAGGAGGGGACCAAGCGCGTCATCGCCGTCGGCCTCGACTACGCAGGGTCGACGCTGCAGGTGCAGCCCTTCTCCGCGCCGCGCTCCTCGGGCCTCTGGCACGAGATCCGCGGCCAGATCGCCGAGCAGATCGGCCGTCAGGGCGGATCGACGACGGAGCGCGACGGCGTCTTCGGTCCGGAGCTCGTCGCCGAGCTCCCGATCGCCGGCGGCCAGACCCGCGTCGCCCGGTTCGTCGGCGTCGACGGTCCGCGCTGGTTCCTCCGCGGCGTGATCGCCGGAGCCGGAGCCGTCGACGAGCAGGCGGCCGCCTCGGTCGAGGAGCTCTTCCGCAGCATCGTCGTGGTCCGCGGCAGCGGCCCGATGCCTCCGCGCGACCTGATCCCGCTGAAGGTGCCGACCGGCAGCCAGACCCAGCAGAGCGCGAGCTGACGGGCATGGAGCCGGTGCGGCCCGAGGACCCGGCCCGATCGGAGGAGCCGGTCCGGCCCGAGGTCGGCGACGCGATCGCGCAGGCCGCCCGCCGCTCGGGACTCGGCGCGGTCGCCGACGGCGAGCCGTTCGACGGGAAGGCGCTGCTGCGCACCATGGGCGGCGTCCGGGGGATCCTCGAGGCCGTCGTGCCCGGCATAGCCTTCGTCCTGCTCTACACGGTCACCTCGGAGCTGGTGCTCTCGCTGGTCGCATCCGTCGGGCTCGCCGTGGCGTTCACGGTGGCGCGGGTGCTCGGCCGGACGCCGGTGATCCAGGCCGTCGGCGGACTGCTCGCCGTGGCGGTCTCGGCCGCACTGGCGCTGTTCACCGGGCGGGGCGTCGACAACTTCGCCCTGGGGCTGCTCACCAACCTCGTCTACGGGCTCGTCTTCCTCCTCTCCGTCCTCGTGCGCTGGCCCCTGATCGGAGTCGCCGCCGGCTTCCTGATGGGGGACGGCACCTCCTGGCGGTCCGATCGGCGCAAGCGCCGCCTCTTCGGCGCCCTGACCCTCGCGTGGGCGGGGCTCTTCCTCCTGCGCCTGGCCGTGCAGTACCCGCTGTTCCTCGCCGAGGACACCACGGCGCTGGGCATCTGGAAGCTGGCGCTGGGCCTGCCCCTGTACGCGCCGCTGCTGGTGCTCACCGTGCTCGCCGTCCGGGCCGAGTACCGCGGAGCCGGCGAGCGCGCCGATGCGGGCGATGCTCCGGATCGTGCATAGAATTGTCTCGACGTCGAGATAAATAGCGCTCGCCTCCCCGCACCGTCGCGTCGAGGTCGACCGGGTGCCTCGGCGTCGAGGAGTTAGGTCCTCCTTGGTGGCAGGCCGCTGTGCGCGGTCGTCAAGATGAGGACGGAGAGCGGCTCCGCCCGTCGGCGGACGCTGCAGTCAGCGAAGGAGAGGGCGACGTGTCCGCGGTAGACAGCTTTGGATCGAAAGACACCCTGAAGGTCGGCTCGACCGACTACGAGGTGTTCCGCATCGACCGGGTCCCCGGTCACGAGAAGCTCCCGTTCAGCCTCAAGGTGCTGCTCGAGAACCTCCTGCGCACGGAGGACGGCGCGAACATCACCGCCGACCACATCCGCGCCCTCGGCGAGTGGGTCCCGGAGTCGGAGCCCGACACCGAGATCCAGTTCACGCCGGCCCGCGTGGTCATGCAGGACTTCACCGGCGTGCCCTGCATCGTCGACCTCGCCACGATGCGCGAGGCCGTCGCTGCCCTGGGCGGCGACGCGAACCGGATCAACCCGCTCGCGCCCGCCGAGATGGTCATCGACCACTCCGTCATCGCCGACCTCTTCGGCACCGAGGACGCGCTCGAGCGCAACGTCGAGCTCGAGTACGAGCGCAACGGCGAGCGGTACCAGTTCCTCCGCTGGGGCCAGACCGCCTTCGACGACTTCAAGGTCGTCCCGCCCGGAACCGGCATCGTGCACCAGGTCAACATCGAGTACCTGGCCCGCGTCACCATGACCCGCGAGGTGGGCGGCGCGCTGCGCGCCTACCCCGACACCTGCGTCGGCACCGACTCGCACACGACGATGGTCAACGGCCTCGGCGTGCTCGGCTGGGGCGTCGGCGGCATCGAGGCCGAGGCCGCGATGCTCGGCCAGCCCGTCTCGATGCTCATCCCGAAGGTCGTCGGGTTCAAGCTCACCGGCTCGATCCCGACCGGCGTGACCGCGACGGACGTCGTGCTCACCATCACGCAGATGCTGCGCAAGCACGGCGTGGTCGGCAAGTTCGTCGAGTTCTACGGGGCCGGCGTCGCCGCGGTTCCGCTCGCGAACCGCGCCACCATCGGCAACATGAGCCCTGAGTTCGGCTCCACCGCCGCGATGTTCCCCATCGACGACGTGACCCTCGACTACCTGCGCCTCACCGGCCGCAGCGACGAGCAGATCGCCCTCGTCGAGCAGTACTCCAAGCTGCAGAAGCTCTGGCACGACCCCGCGGTCGAGCCGGTCTTCAGCGAGTACCTCGAGCTCGACCTCGGCACCGTCGTCCCCTCGATCGCCGGCCCGAAGCGCCCGCAGGACCGGATCGAGCTCTCGTCCGCCAAGACGCAGTTCGAGTCGGACCTCACCAACTACGCGGACGTCTCGCACGACATCGTCGACCTGACCATCGCGGAGTCGTTCCCCGCCTCCGACCCCGGAGAGCTGCAGCCGCAGGACGAGCACAGCAGCCACGAGCACACCCACCGCTCGCACGCGCCGGCGACTGCCTCCAAGCCGACCACGGTCGAGCTCGGCGAGGGCGGGACCTTCACCATCGACCACGGCGCCGTCGCGATCGCGGCGATCACCTCGTGCACCAACACGTCGAACCCGTCCGTCATGCTCGCGGCCGGACTGCTGGCCCGAAACGCGGCGCAGAAGGGCCTGAAGGCCAAGCCGTGGGTGAAGACCACGCTGGCACCCGGGTCGAAGGTCGTCACCGACTACTACGAGAAGGCCGGCCTGACCGAGTCTCTCGAGGCGCTCGGCTTCTACACGGTCGGCTACGGCTGCACGACCTGCATCGGCAACTCCGGCCCGCTGCTCGAGGAGATCTCGGCCGCGGTGCAGGGCAACGACCTCGCCGTGACCGCCGTGCTCTCGGGCAACCGCAACTTCGAGGGCCGCATCAACCCGGACGTGAAGATGAACTACCTGGCGAGCCCCCCGCTCGTCATCGCCTACGCGCTCGCCGGCTCGATGAACTTCGACTTCGAGGTCGACGCGCTCGGCACCGACTCCGACGGCAACGACGTGTTCCTCAAGGACATCTGGCCCGACGCGGCCGAGGTGCAGGCGACGATCGACTCGTCGATCGACAAGTCGATGTTCGACACGCAGTACGCGGGCGTGTTCGACGGCGACGAGCGCTGGCGCGCGCTGCAGACCCCCGAGGGCTCGATCTTCGAGTGGGACGAGTCGTCGACCTACGTGCGGAAGCCCCCGTACTTCGACGGCATGACGATGGAGACGACCCCGGTCACCGACATCGCCGGTGCCCGCGTGCTCGCCAAGCTCGGCGACTCCGTCACGACCGACCACATCAGCCCCGCCGGCTCGATCAAGGCCGACAGCCCCGCCGGCCGCTACCTCGACGAGCACGGCATCGACCGCAAGGACTACAACTCCTACGGCTCGCGCCGCGGCAACCACGAGGTGATGATCCGCGGCACGTTCGCGAACATCCGCCTGCGCAACCAGCTGCTCGACGGCGTGGAGGGCGGCTACACCCGCGACTTCACGCAGCCGGACGCCCCGCAGTCGTTCATCTACGACGCGTCGCAGAACTACCAGTCCGAGGGCACCCCGCTCGTCATCCTGGGCGGCAAGGAGTACGGCTCCGGCTCGTCGCGCGACTGGGCGGCCAAGGGCACGAGCCTGCTGGGCGTCAAGGCGGTCATCGTCGAGAGCTTCGAGCGGATCCACCGCTCGAACCTCATCGGCATGGGCGTCGTCCCGCTGCAGTTCCCCGCGGGCGAGAGCTGGGAGTCGCTGGGCCTGGACGGCACCGAGTCGATCAGCATCTCGGGCATCGAGGAGCTGAACGAGGGCGTGACCCCCAAGACGGTCCACGTCGTCGCCGAGCCGACCGAGCACTCGGCCGAGGGCAAGCAGACCGTCGAGTTCGACGCGGTCGTCCGCATCGACACCCCCGGTGAGGCGGACTACTACCGCAACGGCGGCATCCTCCAGTACGTGCTGCGCTCGCTCGTCTAGATCAGCCGCAGAACGTGTGCGCCTTCCCTGCGGGGGAGGCGCACACGCGTTCCCGGGGGCCCCGTGCGTAGACTCGGGAGACGTCCCCACCTCGTTCACGACCCCGGAAGGCGGCGCGCATGGCTGTTCTCGAGACCATCGGCGGTCCTCGCGATCTCGATCGCCTGACCGCGGCCGAGCTCGAGACGCTGGCGCAGGAGATCCGCGACTTCCTCGTGCGCGAGGTCTCGAAGACCGGGGGCCACCTGGGCCCGAACCTCGGCGTCGTCGAGACGACCATCGCGATCCACCGGGTCTTCGACTCGCCGCACGACGCGATCGTGTTCGACACCGGCCACCAGTCCTACGTCCACAAGCTGCTCACCGGTCGCCAGGACTTCTCGAAGCTCCGGCAGCGCGGCGGCCTCGCCGGCTACCCGCAGCGGAGGGAGTCGCCGCACGACATCGTCGAGAGCTCGCACGCCTCCAGCTCGCTGTCCTGGGCGGACGGCATCTCCCGCGCCTTCACGATGACCGGCCAGACCGACCGCCACGTCGTCGCGGTCGTGGGCGACGGCGCCCTCACCGGCGGCATGACCTGGGAGGCGCTGAACAACATCAGCGACGACAACTCCCGCGGGCTGGTCATCGTGGTCAACGACAACGGGCGCTCCTACGCCCCGACCATCGGCGGCATGGCCCGCTTCCTCAACGGCGTCCGCACGCGGCCGACCTACCGCACGATGCACCGCGGCTCCCGGGCCGTCTCTGAGCGGCTGGGCGGCCCCGCCGCCGCCGTCTACCGCGGCGTGCGCGGCGGCCTCCACGGCTTCCTCAGCCGCTTCATCAACAACGAGGCGCTCTACTCCAACCTCGACATCAAGTACCTGGGGCCGATCGACGGACACGACCTGACAGCGATGGAGGAGGCACTCCAGCAGGCGAAGGACTACGGCCAGCCGGTCATCGTGCACGCGATCACCCAGAAGGGCAAGGGCTTCGGTCCGGCCGTGCACGACCTCGCCGATCAGTTCCACGCCGTCGGGCAGATCGATCCCGAGACGGGCGAGCCGCTGAGCGCGGCCGGGGCCCGCTCGTGGACCTCGGTGTTCGCCGAGGAGATCGTCACGCTGGCCGACGAGGACCCGACGATCGTCGGCATCACGGCCGCCATGCTCCGGCCCGTCGGTCTCGACCGCCTCGCCGAGAAGTACCCGGAGCGCGTCTTCGACGTCGGCATCGCGGAGCAGCACGCCGTGACCTCGGCCGCCGGTCTCGCCTTCGGAGGGCTGCATCCGGTCGTCGCGCTGTACGCCACCTTCGTGAACCGCGCCTTCGACCAGGTGCTGATGGACGTCGCGCTGCACCGCGCGGGCGTCACCTTCGTGCTGGACCGCGCCGGAGTCACCGGACCCGACGGTCCGAGCCACCACGGCATGTGGGATCTGGCGATCCTGCAGGTCGTCCCGAACATCCGCCTCGCCGCTCCGCGCGACTCCGTGCGCCTGCGCGAGGAGCTGCGCGAGGCCGTCGGCGTCACCGACGCGCCGACCGTGGTGCGCTTCTCGAAGGGGAGCGTCGGCGACGAGATCGACGCCGTCGAGCGCCTCGGCGACGGGGTCGACGTGCTCGCCCGCACCGAGCGCAAGGACGTGCTGCTGGTCACGGTCGGGCCGCTGGCCGCGATGGGTCTCGAGGTCGCCCAGCGGCTCGCGGCCCAGGGCATCGGAGCGACGGTCGTCGACCCCCGCTGGGTCGTGCCCGTGCCGACCAGCATCATCGAGCTCGCCCGCGAGCACCGCATCGTCGTCTCGATCGAGGACGGGGTGCGCGTCGGCGGGATCGGCACACGCATCCGCCAGGACCTGCGCGAGGCCGGCGTGGACACCGCGGTGACCGAGCTCGGGCTGCCCGACCAGTTCCTCGACCACGCCAAGCGCGAGGAGATCCTCGAGGACGTCGGGCTCACTCCACAGCACATCGCCCGCGACGTCGTCGCGCAGGTGCTGGGCAGCAAGATCCCGGTCGCCCGCCCGCTCCCGGACGAGGTCGAGGCCCGGGACGACGCCCGCAGCGACTGATCGTCCGTCGGGACCCGTGCCGCAGGCGACGCGCGGAAGGGGCGCCGGATCGGATCCGGCGCCCCTTCCGCGTCACTGCACTCGGCCTCAGTCGACGCCGCGGATGGCGGGGTGGTGGAACGTGTCCCCGAACGCCCGCTCGCTCGCGCCGACCCGGTCGAGGTAGGGCGTGAGCCCGCCCATCTGGAACGGGTAGCCCGCGCCCAGGATCAGGCAGAGGTCGATGTCCTCGGCGGCGTGCACGACGTCGTCGTCCAGCATCCGCTTGACCTCGTCCGCGAGACCCGTCTCGACGCGCAGCCGCAGCTGCTCGGCCGTCATCGGCTCCGTGCCGCCGGCGACGATCGCGACAGCGCGCTTGTCGACGCCCTTCACCCGCCCCTTCGCGTCTCGCTCGAAGACGTGGCCGAGCTCGGCGAGGCGGTGCAGGTTGGGGCTGTCGAAGAAGCGGTCGGGGAACGCGGCGTGGTGGGTGTCGAGCACGTGCGCGCCGACCTTGAGGCCCACCAGCTCGAGCAGCTCGAACGGCGTCATCGGCAGGCCGAACGGAGCCAGCGACTGCTCGACGATCTCGAAGGGAGTGCCCGTGTCGACCGCGTGCATCGCCTCGCCCAGGACCTTCGCCAGCACGCGGTTCACCACGAAGCCCGGCGTGTCTCGCGTGATGACGGCGTTCTTCTTGAGCTTCGCGGCGGTGACCATCGCCGTCGAGAGGGTCTCGTCGTCGGTGTGCGGTGTCCGGACCACCTCGATCAGCGGCATGACCGCGACCGGGTTGAAGAAGTGGAAGCCGACGAGGCGCTCCGGGTGCTCCAGCCGCTCGCCGATGCGCTCGACGGAGAGGGACGAGGTGTTGGTCGCGAGCACCGCCGTGGGCGAGACGTAGCGCTCGATGTCAGCGAACACCTCCTGCTTCACCGACAGCTCCTCGAAGACCGCCTCGATCACCCAGTCGGCGTCGGCGAAGTCGGAGCGGTCGGTCGTGCCGGTGATCAGCGCGCGGAGGCGGTTCGCGTCGTCGGGGGAGACGCGTCCCTTCGCCAGCAGCGCGTCGATCTCGGCGCGGATGCCCGCGACGCCCTTGTCGACCCGCTCCTGGTCGAGGTCGGTGATGACCACCGGCACCTGGAGGCGGCGGAGGAAGAGCAGCGCGAACTGCGAGGCCATGAGGCCCGCGCCGACGACCCCGACCTTGGTGACGGGCTTGGCCAGCGCCCTGTCGGGCGCTCCCGCGGGACGCTTGGCGCGCTTCTGCACCAGATCGAACGCGTAGATGCTCGCGCGGAACTGGTCGCCCGAGATCAGGTCGGCCAGCGCCTCGTCCTCGGCGGCGAAGCCCTCCTCGCGGGTGGTGTTCTTCGCGGCCTTGAGCAGCTCCAGCGCGCGGTACGGAGACGCCGCGACCGTGCCGATCCGCGACTCCAGCTGCTTGCGCGCGATCGAGATCGCGACGTCCCACTTGACCAGCCGCTCCATCTTGCCGGGTGCGTTCGGCCGCTCCACCTTCACGGAGCCGCCGATCACGCCGTCGGCCCAGCGGAGCGAGTCCTCGAGGAAGGCGGCGGGCGGGAAGATCGCGTCGGCGATGCCGAGGTCGAACACCTCCTGGCCCTTGAGCGTGCGGTTGTTCTTGAGCGGGTTCTCGACGACGACCTTGAGGGCGTTCTCGATGCCGATCAGGTTCGGCAGGAGCCATGCGCCGCCCCAGCCGGGGATGATGCCGAGGAAGACCTCGGGGAGCCCGAGCGCGGGGATGGAGGAGTCGACGGTGCGGTAGTCGGCGTTCAGGCCGATCTCGGTGCCGCCGCCCAGGGCGAGGCCGTTGATGAAGGCGAAGGACGGCACGCCCAGCTCGGCCAGCATCCCCAGCGTGCGGTGGCCCAGGCGCGCCAGCTGGCGGCCGAGCTCACGGCTCGGGATGGCCCCGACCTTGCTGAGGTCGGCTCCCGCGGCGAGGATGAACGGCTTGCCGGTGATGCCGACCGCCTGGATCTCGCCGCGCGAGGCGCGCTCCTTCTGCGTCAGGAGGACGTCCGCCAGCTCGAAGAGCGACGCCGGCCCGAACGTGTTGGGGCGGGTGTGGTCGCGGTCGTTGTCGAGCGTGATCAGGGCGAGCGTGCGGCCGCTGGGCAGCGGCACGTCGCGGACGTAGGAGTGGGTGACGACCTCGCCCTCGGCGAGGTCCACGAGGTTCTCGAATCCGTCGAGCATGGGTCAGCGTCCCTTCCGTCGTCCGCGCTTGCCGTCGTAGTGCGGGTTCTCCCAGATCACCGTGCCGCCCTGGCCGAGGCCGACGCAGAGGGCCGTCACGCCGAAGCGGACCTCGGGGTGCGACTCGAACTGCCGGGCCAGCTGGATCATCAGCCGGACCCCGGAGGAGGCGAGCGGGTGGCCGATCGCGATCGCTCCGCCGTACTCGTTGACGCGCGGGTCGTCGTCGTCGAGGCCGAAGTGGTCGAGGAAGGAGAGCACCTGCACGGCGAACGCCTCGTTGAGCTCGAAGAGCCCGATGTCCTCGATGGTCAGGCCCGCCTTGCGGAGCGCCTTCTCGGTCGAGGGGACCGGGCCGATGCCCATGATCTCGGGCTCGACGCCGACGTACGCGAAGCTCACCATCCGCATCTTCGCGGACAGGCCCAGCTCCTGCGCGGCCTGGGCGCTGGCGAGAAGCGACACCGTCGCTCCGTCGTTGAGCCCGGAGGAGTTGCCCGCGGTCACCCGGCCGTGGGGCCGGAACGGGGTCCGCAGGCCCGCGAGGCCCTCGAGGGTCGTCTCAGGGCGCGGTGCCTCATCGGCGGTCGCGAGGCCCCAGCCCGCGGCACTGCGCGTGGCGACGGGGACGAGGTCCGGCTGGATGCTGCCGGCGGCGTACGCGGCGGCGAGCTTCTGCTGGCTCCGCAGGGCGTAGTGGTCGGCGCGCTCCTTCGTCAGGTGCGGGAAGCGGTCGTGGATCCGCTCCGCCGTGCGGCCCATGTTGAGCGCGTCCTCGCCGACGAGGCGCTCCGAGAGGAAGCGCGGGTTGGGGTCGGCGCCGAAGCCCATCGGGTGCCGGCCCATGTGCTCCACGCCGCCGGCGAGGACCACGTCGTAGGCGCCGAACGCGATGCCGCCCGCGGTCGCGGTGACCGAGGTCATCGCTCCGGCGCACATGCGGTCGATGGCGAAGCCGGGCACCGACTTCGGCAGCCCTGCGAGCAGCGCCGCCGTGCGGCCGAGGGTCAGGCCCTGATCGCCCTGCTGGGTGGTGGCGGCGATCGCCACCTCGTCCACCCGCTCCTTCGGCAGCGCGCCGTTCCGCTCCAGCAGACCGATCATCGCCTTGACGACGAGGTCGTCGGCTCGGGTCTGCCAGTACATGCCCTTCTCGCCGGCACGCCCGAACGGAGTACGGACTCCGTCGACGAACACGACTTCGGATCTCTCGGCCACAATGCCTCCCAGGAACTCACGGTCGCCGTCGATAGTAGGAACCGGCACCGCGCAGCCGGAATCCTTTGCCGCTTCCTACGAAGGGGTTTCGGTGCCCTCGGCCGGCGCTTGGGCCGCTTCGACAAACGCGGTGGCGATCGAGCCCGACGTGGCCTCGACCTGCCACGCACGGGCGCCGGCGCGGGTGAGCTCCGCGGCGACCGACTCCGCGGTCAACGGCTCGGGCGGGTTCCAGGCCACCCGGCGCAGCAGCTCCGGCGTGAGCAGGTTCTCGACCGGGAGCGAGAGCAGCTCGGCGATCTCGGTGACCACGGCGCGTCCCGCCTTCAGGCGCGCGTCGGCGGCCGGGTTGCGATCGCCCCACGCGCGCGGAGGGGGGAGCGTGTCGGCGGCCGGGCGGGTCGGGCTCGGCAGGTCCTCGGTCGTCGTCCCGCGCTCGATCGCGGCCCACCAGCGCTCGACCTCACCGCGGCTGGCGCGGCCGGTGAAGTCGCGGCGGCCCGAGAGCTGGCCGATGCTGGTCGGGATGTTGCGGGCGACCGCGATGATCGAGGAGTCGGGGATGAGGCGGCCGGGAGCGATGTCGCGCTCGCGGGCGAACGCGTCCCGGGCCAGCCAGAGCTCGCGCGCCACGGCGAGGGGGCGCGGGCCGCGGAGCGAGTGCATGCCGGAGAGGCGGCGCCACGGATCCGGCGGGACCACCTTCGGGGCGCGCGCGAGCGTCGCCTCGAACTCCTCGCGGGCGATGCGCGTCTTCCGCGCGGCGATGAGCATCTCCTCCATGCGGTCGCGGAGGTCGACGAGGAGCTCCACGTCCTTCGCGGCGTAGACGAGCCAGCTCTGGGGGAGGGGGCGTGTCGACCAGTCGGCGGCCGAGTGCTCCTTGGCCAGGTGGATGCCGAGGAGGTCCTCGACGACGGCGCCGAGGCCCACCTTGGGCAGTCCGAGGAGCCGGGCGGCGAGCTCGGTGTCGAAGATCCGCACCGGGTCCAGGCCCACCTCGCGCAGGCAGGCGAGATCCTGGCTGGCGGCGTGGAGGACCCACTCCTCCTCGCCGATGACCGCCTGCAGGGCGTCCATCCGGCCGATGGCGGGGGGATCGAAGAGGAACGCGCCGACGCCGCGCCGGTAGACCTGGATCAGGTACGCGCGCTGCGAGTAGGTGAAGCCCGAGGCGCGCTCGGCGTCGACGGCGACGGGGCCCTCGCCGGCGGCGAGGGCGTCGACCGCGGCGAGGAACTCGTCGGGCGTGGAGAGGACACGGTAATCAGTCACGGTTGTTCCGTCGGAAGGCGAGCGGGGTCACACCGTCGCTCGATACGGGCGGGAGACCCGCGAGCATGCACAACAGCTCCCCCCACCCTTCCACGTGAGCGGCGAGCTGCGCATCATCCGGGCTCCAGGAGGCGCGGATCTCGATCTGCGCACCGTCCCCCTGAGCGGCCAGCTCGCCGAAGCCGGTGGACAGCACCTTGGTCGCCGTGCCGGACGCGGCGGAATAGGAGGCGCCCCGCGCCCCGAGGGCGTCGATGAGCCAGGACCAGGCGACCTCGGCGAGGAACGGATCGGTGCCGATCTCGACCTCGAGCGGGGCCTGGGCGAAGCAGACGACACGGAAGGGGCCGCCCCACTGCTCGGGCTCCTCGGGGTCGTAGAGCAGGATGAAGCGCCCCGTGCCCAGCTCGGAGTCGCGTCCGTGCGCGTGCGGCGCGACGTCGCCCGACAGGGCGAGGGCCCAGGGCGCGAGACCCGACGGCGAGGCGATCTCGGACACGGTGAGCTCGGCGCGCGTGGCAGCGGCGCGGATCGACTCCGTCGCGACCCGGAACTCCTCGGGGAGCTGGGACGACGCTGGGAATTCGGGCACGATCGCAGACTAGGGTTCCGACGCGCCCGGGACGCGGAGGCACGCCGAGTGGGCGGCTCTCAGCGCGTGCGGCTCCAGCGGGCGTAGACGGCCCCGGAATCGTCCGCGGCCAGCAGCGTCAGGGAGTAGGCGTCGTCGACGACGGCCGTGCCCGTCGCGACCGGGAGGCCCGGCAGGACGACGCGCGGCGAGGTGGTGAGGCACAGCTCGTCGACCCGGCCCGAGGCGAGGAACTGGCCCGAGAGCGAGGCGCCGCCCTCGCAGACGACGCGGTGCAGGCCGAGCCCGGCGAGAGCCTCCAGGAGCTCGTCGACGCCGATCCGCTCCGAGGAGGACGGGACCGGGACGACCTCGACGCCGGCGGGGAGCCCCTCCACCGCGCCGCGCGACTCCGGCACCAGCAGCAGGACCCGGGAGCCCTCCTGCAGCTCCAGGCGGTGCCCGGCGAGATCGCCCGTGGCGGAGACGACGGCGAGCGGGACCCGCCGGGGGACGCGGTAGCCCTCGGCGCGGACGCTGGCGGCTCCGACGAGGCGGTGCGCGTGCGCCTGAACATGATCGCGAGCGTCACCGGCTCCAGCACCGGCTCCGACGGCACCAGCGAGACGCTCACCAACCGCGTCGACCGCACGATCCTCGGAGTGGTCCGCGAGCAGGCCGACGTCGTCCTCGTCGG
>NZ_PSUC01000003.1:0-83496 GCF_002931635.1 Rathayibacter sp. AY2B7
AGGTTGCGGATGGCGTGCACGGCGACTTGCGGATCGTCGGCGCAGGCCTGGATGCACAGGTCGCCGCCGCCGGCCGAGGGGATGAGCGCGTCGCCGCGGAAGCGGGGCAGGGCCTGCAGCTGCGGAGGCCGGCGGTCGGCGAGGCCGAAGCGGTCGGCGCCGGACTCGTCCGTGAAGAGGGTGGGTCCGAAGCCGACCGTGACGGTGAGGGACGCGGCGTCGAGTCCGAGCGCCTCCCCGGTGTCCTCCGGGGGAGCCGTGTCCGGCCCGTCCACCGCGCCGGTCTCGCCGACCTCGAGGCCCTGGGTCATCCGCGAGGCGGCGAGCGTCCAGTCCTTCAGGAGCTCGACGAGGTCCTCGCGCGTGGTGCCCGCGGCGAGGTCGAACGCGGCGAAGTGCAGCCGGTCCTGCGCGGCGGTGGTGATGCCCGCCTGGTTCGCGCCGAAGAACGGCACGGTGCGCGTGGCGGAGGAGGCCGTCGCGCTCGCGGACGACGTGACGGCCACCGTGCCGCCCACTCCGGCGGCCAGCCCGGCAGTCCCCGCCGAGACGAGGCCGAGCAGCCCGCGCCGCGAGAGCCGGCGGGGCTCATCGGCGGGCTGCTCGGAATCCGCCGGCCGGGCTCCCTCGTGCTGCTCGGCGTCCACTACGCGGCCGGCTCCTCGACGCCCAGCACCGTGTGGGTCAGCTGCGAGAGCGGCTCGGAGAGAGCGTTGACCGCGTCCGAGAGCTCCTTCTTCTGCTCCGCGGTGACGGTGGAGTACGCGGCGAAGCCGGAGTCGATCGAGCCGTACTGCGCGAGCAGGGCGTCGAGCTCGGAGAACCGCTGCGTGATCCGTCCGGTGAGGTCGGCGCCCTCGTCGCCGCTGGCGGTCGCGATCGGCTCGACATTGCCGAACGCCACCTCCGCGCCCTGGACGTTCGCGGCGAAGTCGGTGAGGTCGGTGCTCGACCACCAGTCCTCCTCGCCCGTGATCTTGCCGGCCGCGACTTCGTCGAGCAGGCCGATGGCGCCGTTCGAGATGTCGCCCACCGAGACGGTGAAGCCGGGCGCGTTCACGAGGTCGGCCAGGCTCTGCACGTCGTCGACGAGGCCCTGGCCGAACTGCGCGCGCTGCTCGGGGGTGGAGGGCGCCCAGTCGAGGAGCGCGCTCGTGCCGTCGGAGTTGAGCGCACCCTCCGCGGGGGCCCACAGGTCCTTCTCGATGCGGTGGAAGCCGGTCCAGTCCAGGCCCTCGGCGACGGCGTCGACCTCGCGGTAGTCGATGCGCGGGTCGAGGTCGCCGAACGCCTCCGCGGTCGGCTCGATCCGCTCGTAGAAGACGCGGGTCGACGCGAAGAGGCCGCGCGCCTTCTCGTCGTCGCCGGCCTCGTAGGCCTGCGCGAACTCGGCGACCGCGGGGAGCAGCTCGCCCACCTGCGACTTCACGTACGCCACGTAGTTGGTGACCGCCGCCTCCGTCGCCGCCTTCTCGTCCGCCGACTGAGCGGTGGCCTCACCGGTCACGGTGAACTCGCTCAGCCCGACCGGGGCGCCGACCTGCTGGAACTTGCAGGCGGTGTAGTAGGTGCCCGGCTCGAGCTGAGCGACGTAGGAGACGCTCTGGCCCGGGGTCACGTTCTCCTTCTCGCCCACGATCCGCAGCTTGTCCTCGGCCAGGATCTCGAACTCGTTGACGTCCGAGCCGCCGTTGGTCAGAGAGAACGTCACCGCTCCCGCCTCGGCGGTCGCCGTCGACACCTCGCAGGCGTCGTCCCTGATCGCGACGTCGAGCGCGGCAGAGGAGGAGGACGCGGGGGTGTTCGGCACGCAGCCCGTGAGGATCAGCGCCAGGGCGCCGGCTCCGGCGAGGCCGAGGGTGACGCGGGGGAGGGTGGGACGAGCGCGCGAGGACATGCTTCTCCTGGATCGGGGCGAGTGCGCCGGCGGTGCCGGAGCGGGTCAGACGGAGGTGGGAGCGGGAGCGGCGACCGGGGCTGCGCTGCCCCGTCGCGGGCCGCGCAGGCGGACCTGGCGGACGAACAGGGCGCCGACGACGACGAGGTAGAGCAGCCAGGCGGCGAACTGCAGAGCGGTCGGCTCGGGCGTGTAGTTGAAGAGGCCGCCGACCACCGCGGTCACGGGCGGCGGGAGGATCGGGCCGAGCGAGAACAGCGGGGTGCCCCAGCCGGGCAGGAGCGACGCCTCCTGCAGGTCGCCGACGCCGTAGGAGAGGACGCCGGCCGCGACGAGGATGAGGAAGCCGCCCGTCCAGGTGAAGAAGCGCCCGAGGTCGATCCGGACGAAGCCCCGGAAGATCAGGTACGCGATGACGACCGAGCTGAGGATGCCCAGCAGCGCGCCGACCGTGCCGACCCACGCGCTGGATCCCGACCCCGCACTGCTCGAGGACACGCTCGCCCAGACGAAGAGCGCCGTCTCGATGCCCTCGCGGCCGACGCTGATGAAGCCGAGGACGACGATGCCGAGGGCCGACCCCGCGACGGCGCCGTCGAGCCGGGACTCGAGGTCGCCCTTCATGCTGCGGGCGTTCGCGCCCATCCAGAAGATCATCCAGGTGACCAGCCCGACCGCGAGGATCGAGAGGCCGCCGCCGATGAGCTCCTGGGCCTGGAACGACAGGGTCGAGGGGCCCCAGGTGAGGATCGCACCGGTGACGAGCGAGATCGCGATCGCCGCGGCGATGCCGGTCCAGAGCCGCGGCAGCACGTCGCGCCGTCCGAGCTTGGTCAGGTAGGCCACGAGGATCCCGACCACGAGGCCGGCTTCGAGGCCTTCGCGGAGGCCGATGAGGTAGTTTGCGAGCACGCGTGTTCTCTTGGTCGATGGTGGACGAGGAGGGGGCGACTCCCGCCCCGAGTCGATCCGGTCGGCGGGGCTCCGTTGTTCGGTAAGCCTTGCCTAACCCGGGTCGACTGTAGTCCGCTGCCCGGTCGCTGTCCAGAAGCGCCCGCAGCGGAGGCCGCGCAGGACGAGAGGCGGAGAGTGGACGCGGGCCGGGACGCAGCAGCGGAGCGGGTGGTGGCGGTGCACGCCCACCCCGACGACGAGACGATCACCATGGGCGGAACCCTGGCGCGGCTGGTGGCGCAGGGCGCCTCCGTCACCGTCGTCACCGCCACGCGGGGGGAGTGCGGCGAGG
This sequence comes from Rathayibacter sp. AY2B7, assembly GCF_002931635.1. Taxonomy (NCBI): domain Bacteria; kingdom Bacillati; phylum Actinomycetota; class Actinomycetes; order Micrococcales; family Microbacteriaceae; genus Rathayibacter; species Rathayibacter sp. AY2B7. The sequence goes on from NZ_PSUC01000003.1 coordinate 3,144, forward strand.
TCATCCCCGAGGACCTCGCTCCGCTCGAGGGCTCGGCCGAGCTGGCCGCGCACCGGACGACCGAGCTCGTCGTCGCCCTGACGGCCCTCGGCGTCGCCGACCACCGCTTCCTCGGCGAGGCGGGTGCCCGCGCACCCGGCCTCGCTCCGCGGGTCTACCGGGACTCCGGCATGCAGTGGGGGCCCGGCCGCGTCCCGGTGCCGCTCGAGCCGGTGCATCCCGCGTCCTTCACCGCCGCGCCCGAGGACGAGGAGGTGGCCGATCTCGTCGCCGTCCTGCGGCAGGTCGATGCGGGCGTCGTGCTGTCCTACGACGCGGGCGGCGGCTACGGCCACCCCGACCACGTCCGCACCGCCCGGGTCGCCGAGCGCGCCGCCGAGCTGCTGGGCCTGCGCTTCCTCGCCGTCCTCCCCGACGCGGCCCCGCCCCTCCCCGGCGACGTCGTGATCGAGCTGTCCGCCGAGGACCACGCCCGCAAGCGCGCGGCCCTCGAGGCGCACGCGACGCAGCTGGTGGTCGAGGGCGACGAGGCCCGCCTCTCGAGCGGTCCGCCGTTCCCCATCGGCCGCATCGAGCGCTTCCGCCCGGTCGCGCAGGCGGGGCGTCCGGCGCCGCTGCCGGAGGAGCGTCCGACGCTGGGATCGCGCGTGCTGTCGGGTGTCGCCGGAGTCCTGGTCGGCGCGGTGGTAGGAGCGATCACGACCGTCGCCCATCAGAGCACCGTGTCGGTCGGCGGTGTCGTCCTCCCGGTCGGCCTGGCCGCCTCCCTCGCCGGCGTGCTGCTGCTCCTGCTCGGGCTGCGCCTCGTGCTCATCGACCGGTTCGTCGCGTTCTGCACCGCGATGGGCCTGCTCGGGATGATCGGGCTGCTCGCCCTGCGCAGCACCGGCGGATCCGTCCTCGTCCCGGCGAACGGCCTCGGCGTGGCCTGGACCTTCCTCCCCGCCCTCATCGCCCTCGTCGTGATCGCGTGGCCGCGGCTGCGGGCGGCCGCTCCCGCCGCCGCCCCGCGGCCCGCGGACGCCGACGCCCCGTCGGCCCCCGTACGATAGAGACACTGTTCGAAGGGACCTGGAGCACCGTGACCTACGTGATCGCACTTCCGTGCGTCGATGTCAAAGACCGCGCCTGCATCGACGAGTGCCCGGTCGACTGCATCTACGAAGGCGAGCGCTCGCTCTACATCCACCCGGACGAGTGCGTGGACTGCGGTGCCTGCGAGCCGGTCTGCCCCGTCGAGGCGATCTACTACGAGGACGACCTCCCCGAGGAGTGGTCCGACTACTACAAGGCCAACGTCGAGTTCTTCGACGAGATCGGCTCCCCGGGCGGAGCCGCCAAGGTCGGCGTGATCGCGAAGGACCACCCGGTCATCGCGGCGCTGCCTCCTCAGAGCCACTGAGGCCGCTCCCGTGGCCCTCGGCGCGCTGCCCGACTACCCCTGGGACCTGATGGCGCCCTTCGCCCGCACGGCGGCGGAGCACCCCGGCGGGATCGTCGACCTGTCGATCGGCTCGCCGGTGGACCCGACGCCCGCCCCGATCCGCGACGCGCTCGCCCGCGCGACGGACTCGCACGCGTACCCCACGACCGTGGGCACCCCCGCTCTGCGCGAGGCGATCGCCGCCTGGTACGCGCGGCGGCGCGGAGTCGAGGGCCTCGGGATCGACGAGGTCCTGCCGACGATCGGCTCCAAGGAGCTCGTCGCCTGGCTGCCCTTCCTCCTCGGACTCGGGGAGGGGGACGTGGTCGTGCATCCGCGCGCCGCCTACCCGACGTACGCGATGGGCGCGGCGATCGCCGGCGCCGAGGCGCTCGCCTCCGACGACCCGGCCGAATGGCCCGCGACGACCCGCCTGGTCTGGCTCAACTCTCCCGGCAACCCCGACGGCGCCGTGCTCGACGTGTCCGCCCTGCAGCGCGCCGTCGCGCGTGCCCGTGAGCTGGGGGCCGTGATCGCGGGGGACGAGTGCTACGCCGAGCTCGGCTGGGACGGCCGCTGGGCCGACGAGCCGATCCCGAGCGTCCTCGACCCGCGCGTGGTGGGGGAGGACCGTACCGGGGTCCTCGGCGTCTACTCGCTGAGCAAGCAGTCGAACCTCGCCGGCTACCGCGCCGCCTTCGTCGCCGGGGACGCGGCCCTGATCGCGCGCCTGGTGACCGTCCGCAAGCACGCGGGCATGATCGTGCCCGGTCCGCTGCAGGAGGCGATGATCGTCGCCCTCGCCGACGACGAGCACGTCGTCGCGCAGAAGGAGCGCTACCGCTCCCGCCGCGACCGCCTCCGGCCCGCCCTCGAGTCCGCGGGCTTCCGGGTCGACCGCAGCGAGGCCGGCCTCTACCTGTGGGCGACCGAGGGCCGCCCGGCCTGGGAGTCCATCGACCGCCTCGCCCGCCTCGGCGTCCTCGCGGGCCCCGGCGTCTTCTACGGGGAGGGCTTCCCCGAGCACGTGCGCCTCTCGCTGACGGCCTCCGACGAGCGGATCGACGCGGCCGTCGAGCGCCTGTCCGGCGGCCTCTGAGGGGCTCGACCCGGCCGATCCTGACGGGTTCCGACAAGGCCCCGGCCCCAGCGCTGGGCGATGTCACAGTGCCCCCGCTTTGCCCATAGGCTGTATGTGGTTCGGTCGACGGCGCCTCGCGAGGCCCCGGCTGCACCACGATCCAGACCCGGCGCCGCCCGCTCCGTGCGAGCGCTTCCGGGGTGCGACCGCGACGACCTGGGAGGCGTTGTGACCGAATCCGGCACGCAGAGCGACGGAACCGCGACGGTGGGCTCCACGGAGCCCGCGACCGGGAGCGCCACGACGACGCCTCCCGCGCCGGCGGAGCAGGAGCTCCCCGAGAAGGTCACGCTCACCTTCGGCGACCGCACCGCGGACTTCCCGGTCCTGCGCAGCGTCGACGGCTCCTCGAGCATCGACTTCTCGACCCTCTCGAAGCAGACCGGCTTCATGTCGCTCGACTACGGCTTCGTGAACACGGCGGCGACCAAGTCGCAGATCACCTACATCGACGGCGACCAGGGGATCCTCCGCTACCGCGGCTACCCGATCGAGGAGGTGGCCACCAACGCGACCTACCTCGAGGTGGCCTGGCTCCTCATCTACGGCGAGCTGCCGACGGCCGACGAGCTCGCGGGCTTCGACGAGCGCATCCGCCGCCACACGCTCCTCCACGAGGATCTCAAGCGCTTCTTCGACGCGCTCCCGCACAGCGCGCACCCCATGTCGGTGCTCTCGGCCGGAGTCTCGGCCCTGTCGACGTACTACGAGGACAGCTCCAACCCCAAGGATCCCGAGGCGGTGGAGCTCACCACGATCCGCCTCCTGGCGAAGCTGCCCGTGATGGCGGCGTACGCCCACAAGAAGGCGATCGGCCAGGCGTTCCTCTACCCGGACAACTCGCTGAGCTTCGTCGACAACTTCCTCCGCCTCAACTTCGGCACGATGGCCGAGCAGTACCAGGTCGACCCGGTGCTCTCGAAGGCGCTCGACCGCCTCCTGATCCTCCACGAGGACCACGAGCAGAACGCGTCGACGTCGACCGTTCGCCTCGTCGGCTCCACCGAGGCGAACCTCTACGCCTCCGTCTCGGCCGGCATCAACGCACTGTTCGGCCCTCTGCACGGCGGAGCGAACGAGGCGGTGCTCACCATGCTCGGACGGATCCGCGAGTCGGGCGAGAGCGTGTCGACGTTCGTCGAGCGGGTGAAGAACAAGGAGGAGGGCGTGCGCCTGATGGGCTTCGGCCACCGGGTGTACAAGAACTACGACCCGCGCGCGAAGCTGGTCAAGGAGAGCGCCTCCGAGGTCCTGCAGGCCCTCGGCGTGAAGGACCCGCTGCTCGACATCGCGATGGAGCTCGAGGCCCTCGCGCTCGAGGACGACTACTTCAAGGAGCGGCGCCTCTACCCGAACGTCGACTTCTACACGGGCGTCATCTACAAGGCGATGGGCTTCCCGACCCGGATGTTCACCGTGCTCTTCGCGATCGGCCGCCTGCCCGGCTGGATCGCCCACTGGCGCGAGATGAACACCGACAAGCAGACCAAGATCGGCCGCCCGCAGCAGCTCTACATGGGCTCGCCCGAGCGCCACTGGCCGACCGACCGCTGACCGGTCCCCGAGAGCCCGTCCCCGCCAGGGGGGCGGGTTCTCGCCGATCGACGCGCCCGTCTCCGGCTCCGGTCGGTGGTCGAGTAGCCGCCGCAGGTGGCGTACCGAGACCGTCCGGCTCTGCGCCCCCTTCATGGGGTCTCGTCGGCCTGACGAGGCTCGAGCCTCTTCCTCGAGGCGGGACGCAGAGCGGCGTGGTCGCCGCGCATCAGCGCCTCGCGCTGGGCACGGCTCCGGTTCCGGGACCGCTTCTCCCACCAGAACGCCTCTGCGATGCCCTCGAACTCCTCGTGCCAGAGCAGGCGCACCGGCTGCCGCGAGCGCATGGAGGCGGCGTCCAGGACCATCCTGTGTGAGTGCGGAGGGGACCGCGCTTATGGAGGAGCGCCCGGCGCGGCCGCTCCCCGTGCTGCTCGACGCGCGGCGAGGAGGCGCGAAGCGCTGGACGCGGTGTTCGCCGGCTGCCGCCCGGCGCTGACGGGCCGCTGTTCGGGAGGAGATGGTCTCGATACGCCGCCTGCGGCGGCCCCTCGACCAGCATGAGACGGCGGACCCGATCAGCTCGGGTCGTCCCGGGGCGCCGCCTGCGGGACCGGCGGCGCCGGACGCCCGCCCGCGGGTCAGGCGTGCAGGGTCAGGCGTGCAGGGCGGCGTTCAGCTCGATGCCGGCGCCGGTGCGGGGGAGGACCTCGACGGCCCCGGTGAGGGAGTTGCGGCGGAAGAGCAGGTTCGGCACGCCCGAGAGCTGCACGGCCTTCACGGTCTGCGGGGCGCCGTCGGCGCGCGGCGCTCCGCCGACCACGACGACCTTGGTGCCGGCGGTCACGTAGAGGCCGGCCTCGACGACGGTGTCGTCGCCGAGGGAGATGCCGATGCCCGAGTTCGCACCCAGCAGCGCCCGCGCGCCGATCGAGACGCGCTGCACTCCTCCGCCCGAGAGGGTGCCCATGATGGACGCGCCGCCGCCGATGTCCGAGCCGTCGCCGACCACGACGCCCTGCGAGATGCGCCCCTCGACCATCGAGCTGCCGAGGGTCCCGGCGTTGAAGTTGACGAAGCCCTCGTGCATCACCGTCGTGCCGGGTGCCAGGTGCGCCCCGAGGCGGACGCGCGAGGTGTCCGCGATGCGCACCTTCGCGGGGGTGACGTAGTCGGTCAGCCGCGGGAACTTGTCGATGCCGGTGGCCTGGATGCCGTGGCGCCGGAGCGAGGGCCGCAGGCGGGTGAACGACTCCGGCGAGACCGGACCGGCGTTCGTCCACACCACGTTCGGCAGGTGGGCGAAGACGCCGTCGAGGTTCACCTCGTTCGGGCGGACCAGGAGGTGCGAGAGCAGGTGCAGCCGCAGGTAGGCGTCGGACGTGGAGGCGGGCGGCGCCTGCACGTCGATCTGCAGCGTGACCACGTCGATGCGGACCTCGCGGCGCGGATCCTCGCCGGCCTGCTCCTCGAACTCCGCCGGCACGATCCAGGGGTCGCGGCCGGCCGGGATGGTGCCGAGGCGCGGCTCCGGGAACCAGGTGTCGAGGACGGTGCCGTCGACGGCCACGGTGGCGAGCCCGTATCCCCAGGCGGAGGCGGGCGCGGAGGAGTCTGCGGAGTGCTCGAGGGTCATGCCGATCAGGGTAGCGCGGAGCGTCCGGCCGCTACCCTGGGGCGCATGGCCGATCCGACCACCGCCCCTCCGCTCGATCTGCGCACCGATCCGGTCGCCCTGACGCGGATCCTCTGCGACATCCCGTCCGTCTCGGGCGACGAGCTCGAGATCGCGGACGCTGTGCAGTGGGCGCTCGAGCAGTACGACCACCTCGAGGTCATCCGCGACGGCCACACCGTCGTGGCGCGGACGAACCTCGGCCTCGCCCAGCGCGTCGTGATCGCCGGGCACCTCGACACGGTGCCGGTCAACGGCAACCTGCCCGTCGTCGCCGAGACGATCGACGGCGTCGAGCACCTGGTCGGCCGCGGGACCGTCGACATGAAGGCCGGAGTGGCGGTGCAGCTCGTCCTCGCCGCCGAGCTCTCCGATCCGGCCGTCGACATCACCTGGATGTGGTACGACAACGAGGAGGTCGCAGCGGACCTCAACGGCCTCGGCCGTCTCTCCCGGCACCGCCCCGACCTCTTCTCCGCCGACTTCGCCGTGCTCGGCGAGCCGACCAGCGGAGCAGTGGAGGGCGGCTGCAACGGGACGCTCCGGGTCGACGTGGTCACCCGCGGCGTCCGCGCCCACTCCGCCCGCAGCTGGGTCGGCGAGAACGCGATCCACGCGGCGGCGCCGATCCTCGACCGCCTCGCCGCCTACGTACCGCGCGAGGTCGAGGTCGAGGGCCTCGTGTACCGCGAGGGCGTCAACGCCGTGCGCGTCACCGGCGGGGTCGCGGGCAACGTGATCCCGGACCTCTGCACGGTGCAGGTCAACTACCGCTTCGCCCCCGACCGGTCCGGGGAGGAGGCGCTCGCCCACCTCGAGGAGCTCTTCGAGGGGTTCGAGGTGACGGTGGACGATCTGGCCGAGGGCGCCCGCCCGGGGCTGGACGCACCTCTGGCCCAGGCCTTCCTCGCGGCCGTCGGAGCCGAGGCGAAGCCCAAGTACGGCTGGACCGACGTCGCGCGGTTCTCCGCCATGGGCATCCCGGCTGTCAACTACGGACCGGGCGACCCGCTCCGGGCCCACGCCGACGACGAGCGCGTGGCGGTGCACGAGATCACCGAGTGCGCCGAGGGCCTCCGCCGCTGGCTGACCGCGTCCCTGTGAGCGCGACCGCCACGGCCGTCCCCGTCCGCCTCCGCCTGCGCCTGGTCCCGTGGTGGGCGCGGGTCCTCCTGGTGTACATCGCGACCCGCGCGGTCACGACGGTGATCCTGCTGCAGTTCGCTGCGCACCAGCTCGCGAACCCGTGGACCGGGCCCTCCCCGTCCTACTCGGCCTTCGCGTCGATGTGGGACGGCCGCTGGTACGAGATCATCGCGGCCACCGGATACCCCGGCTTCCTGCCGATCACGCAGGACGGCCACGTGGGGGAGAACGCCTGGGCCTTCATGCCGCTCTACCCGGGCGTCGTGAAGGCGCTGATGGCGGTCACCGGCCTCACCTGGGCTCCGGCCGCCGTGACCGTCTCCGTCCTGTGCGGAGCCGGAGCCTGCCTCGTCCTGTACCGCCTCTTCCGGCACTCCCTCGGCGAGTCGCAGTCGCTGACGGCGGTGCTGCTGTTCTGCGTGGCGCCGACCTCGCCGCTGATGCAGCTCGCCTACGCGGAGTCGATGGCGATGCTCCTGACCGCGGTCACGCTCCTCCTCCTGGTGCGGCGGCGCTGGCTCGCGGTCGTGCCCGTCGTGCTGCTGCTGGGCCTGACCCGGCCGAGCGGGCTCGCCTTCGCCGCCGCGCTCGGCCTGTACGTCGTCTACCGGTTCGTCCGGCGCCGCACGGAGCCGTTCCCTCGGTCGGAGTGGCTGCCGGCCGTGGGCCTGACGGCGTGGGGGCTCGTGGTCGGCTTCCTCTGGCCCGCCGTGGCGTGGGCCGTCACCGGGTCGATGACCGCGTACACCGACACCGAGCTGGCGTGGCGTGCGGTCTACATCGGCTACCAGGAGCTGCTCCCGCTGACTCCGTGGTTCCAGGGCGGCGCCTGGTGGGGCTCGTGGTGGTTCGGGGCTCCGGCCGTCGGCGTCGTCCTGGTGGTGCTCCTGCTGGCGGCGTTCGTCGGGATCCTCGCCGCACCGTGGACACGGAGGCTGGATCTCTTCAGCCGGGCCTGGGTCGCCGGGTACGGCGTCTACCTGCTGGCGTTCTTCTTCCCGCAGTCGAGCACCTTCCGGCTGCTGGGCCCGATGTTCCCGCTCGTCGGAGCGCTGGCGGTGCCGCGCTCGCCGGTCTTCCGCGTCGCGCTGGTCCTGCTCGGGATCGGCGGCCAGATCGTCTGGATCTCGATCTGCTGGGCCGTCGCCGGATCGGACTGGACCCCGCCGTGATCGTGCCGAGCGCCCGCCCGGCGCGGTGCTCCTCCGGGGACTCCCGACTCCCGCACGGGTATGCTCGTCGGAATGTCTCCCCTCACGCCAGCCGGTGAGCCGCGACACACGTCGCCCCTCCTCCGGCCGACCCGCCGGCGAGCCGCGGCGACACCCGCCCGCTCCCCGCTGACGACCCCCTCCGCGACGGACCGCGGGCCGCTCGCGTGAGCGCCACCGCGATCGCGCCGGAGACGGAGGACGCCTCTCCGTCCCGCTCCCGCTGGGGTCTGCTCCGGAGGATCCCGTGGTGGATCCAGGTGCTCCTGGTCTTCGCCGTGTCCCGCGTCGTCACGACCGTGATCATGCTCCGTGTCGGCGCCGTGCGTCAGGGCGTCGAGTGGACGGGACTCCGCGACACCTACGTCCGGTTCGCGACGACGTGGGACGGCGGCTGGTACGAGCGGATCGGGATGACGGGGTACCCGTCGGTCCTGCCGCTCTCGCCGTCCGGAGCCGTGGAGCAGAACCCCTGGGCGTTCATGCCCGTCTACCCGTTCACCGTCCGCGGCCTGATGAACATCACCGGGCTCGACTGGGCGAACGCGGCGGTGCTCGTCGCCCTGGTCTGCAGTGCAGCGGCGTGCCTGGTGATCTACCGGCTGTTCCGCGTCTCGCTCAGCGAGGGCCAGGCGCTGATGGGGATCGTCTTCTTCTGCGTCGCTCCGACGTCCCCGATCCTGCAGATCGGCTACGCGGAGTCCGGCGGCATCCTCCTGACGGCCGTGCTGCTCCTCCTGCTGGTGCGCCGCAAGTGGATCTGGACGTTCCCCGTCGTGCTTATCGTGGGGCTCCTGCGCCCGAGCGGCCTCGCGATCGCGGCGATGACGGGCCTCTACTTCCTCTACCGCGTCTGGCGCCACGTGCGCGGCACCGAGCCGTTCGCCCGCCGGGAGTTCGCCTTCACGGTCTCCCTCACGGTCTGGTCCCTCGCGGTGGGGTTCGCCTGGCTGCTCATCGCCTGGGCCGTGACCGGCTCCTTCACCGCCTACACCGACACCGAGCTCGCCTGGCGCAGCGTCTTCATCGGCGAGGGCGAGCTCATCCCCTTCACCTCCTGGTTCGCCGGCGGGGGCTGGTGGGGAGGCCTCTGGTTCGGCTCGCCGATCACGGGCATGGGCATCACCGTCGTGGTGGTGCTCGGATTCCTGGCGATCCTGTTCTCGCGGGCCACGCGCAGCCTCGACGTCTTCTCGCGGCTCTGGGTCGGCGGCTACGCGATCTACCTCTTCGCGTTCTTCTACCCGCAGTCGAGCACGTTCCGCATCCTGATGCCGATGTTCCCGCTGGCAGGGGCGCTCGCGGTGCCGCGGTCGACCCTCCTGAGGGTGTTCGTGGTGGCCGCATCGATCGTCGGGCAGGTCGTCTGGGTGCTGCTGTGCTGGGTGTTCACCCCCGGCGACTGGTCCCCGCCGTGATCGGCTGACGCCCGACTTCCGGGCGCGGTTCGGAACACCCCCGCGGATGCACGATAATAGGGGGATACGTCACGAAAGGGGAACTCTATGGCGGCCATGAAGCCGAGGACCGGAGACGGACCGATGGAGGCTGTTAAGGAGGGCCGACTCATCGTCGTGCGCGTTCCGCTCGAAGGAGGCGGACGCCTCGTCGTCTCGGTCAACGATGCAGAGGCGAAAGAGCTGCACGACGCGCTCGCGTCGGTGGTGTCTCCCGCCTGATCCGCACCGTCGTGAACGCCCGTCGCACACCGTGCGGCGGGCGTTCCGTCTGTCCCCGGTCGGCCGCGCTCGTCAGGCGCGGCGCTTGTTGGCCTGCAGCAGGCCGTCGCCGATCGGCGAGAGCACGCTGACCACGGCGGGGGAGGCGCAGACCTCGGCCACCAGCGTGCGGAACGCGGTCGCGATCTCGTCGCGCTGCGCGGGGTTGGCCACGCGTCCGCGCCAGAGCGCGTGGGGGACGAGGACCGTCCCGCCCGGACGGACGAGCCGCAGCGCATGCTCGACGTTCTCGATGACCTGCAGCGGATCGCCGTCGACGAAGACGATGTCGTAGGAGTTCTCGTTCATCCGGGGCAGCACCTCGAGGGCGCGGCCCGGGATGAGCCGGAGCCGGTTGGGCGAGATGCCGGCCTCGTGGAACTGGGCGCGCGCGTGCTGCTGGTGCACCGCCTCGGAGTCGATCGAGGTGAGCATGGCCTCGGGGGCGCCGTCGAGCAGCCACAGGCCGCTCACTCCGGTGCCGGTGCCGATCTCGATGATGGAGGTCGCGCGCGCCGCGGCGGCGACCAGCGCGGCCTGCGCGCCGATCGAGGGGGAGACGGCGTCGATGCCCAGCTCGACCGAGAGCCGGCGGGCCGAGGCGATGGCCTCCGACTCGACGACCGCGTCCTCGGCGTACTTCCAGTTGGCATCCTTGTCGGACACGGGGGCGCTCCTCTGATCGGTGCGCCGGGCGGATCGCGCCCGGGCATCGCCAGGGTACGGTGGCGCGCGGGCTCCGCGAGGGAGGCGCGGCGGGTTAGTGTTGTCCTCGTGTTCGGTCTGACGTTCGACAAGCTCCTCATCATCGGGGTCATCGCCGTCTTCGTGCTGGGTCCCGACCGCCTCCCGCACTACGCCGCCCAGCTCGGGCAGCTCGTGCGCAAGGTGCGCGGATTCGCCACGCAGGCCCGGGAGCGCGTCAAGGACGAGATGGGCGACGAGTTCAACGACGTCGACTGGAAGAAGCTCGACCCGCGCCAGTACGATCCCCGCCGCATCATCCGCGACGCCCTGCTCGAGGACGATCCGGTCCCCACCGTGAAGCCGCCCACCGCTGTCGCCGCTCCCGTCGTGCCGGGCGGCACCGGCTCCGCGCAGGACAGCTACTACACGACGATGCAGCGCTCCGTCTCGTCCGGCACGCTCTCGAGCGTCGCGCCGCCGCCGATCGACTCCGAGGCCACCTGAGCCCTGCTCCGCGAGGAGCGCCGGGCGGGCGTCCCGACCGACGCCGCCCGCACGAAGCCGCGCGGAGGCGTCAGCCGACGGCGAGCGGGAGCCGACGGCCGGTCAGTCCCCGCGGCCGCGCGGCGAGCGTCGCCGCCAGGACGTCGATCGCCCGGGCAGCAGGATCCTCCGGATCGCCGACGACGACGGGCACGCCCTCGTCGCCCCCCGCCCGCAGCGCGACGGAGATCGGCAGGGATGCGAGCAGCGGCACCTCGTCGCCCGCCGCCGTGAGCCGACGCGCGACCTCGGCCCCCCCTCCGCTGCCGAAGAGCTCCAGCACCGAGCCGTCGGGCTGGGGGAGCCCGGACATGTTCTCGACCACTCCGACGATGCGCTGACCCGACTGGCGTGCGAGCGCTCCACTGCGCTCGGCCACGTCGGCGGCCGCCGGCTGCGGTGTGGTGACGATGAGGACCTCCGCATGGGGGAGCAGCTGTCCGATCGAGATCGCCACGTCCCCCGTGCCGGGAGGCAGGTCGAGCAGGAGCACGTCCAGGTCGCCGAAGTACACGTCGGTGAGGAACTGGGAGATCGTGCGGTGCAGCATGGGCCCGCGCCAGGAGACGGCCGCCCCGCGGGTGTCGCCCTCGAGGAACATCCCGATCGAGATGACCTTCACGCCGTGCGCCACCGGCGGCAGCATCAGCTCGCCGACGCGGGTGGGCCCCGCGACGCGCCCGTCGTGCATCAGGCCGAGCAGGCCGGGGATGGAGAAGCCGTGCACGTCGGCGTCCACGAGGCCGACCGCGAGCCCCCGCCGAGCGAGGGCGACCGCGAGGTTGGCGGTGACGGTCGACTTGCCGACACCGCCCTTGCCGCTGGTGACCGCGTACACGCGGGTGAGCGAGTCCGGGCCGAAGGGCATGCTCCGGCGGCCGCCCTGGAGGCGCTCGGTGAGGGCGGTGCGCTGCGCCGGTGTCATGACTCCGACCACGACGTCGACCGCCGTGACTCCGGGAGCCGAGGCCGCGGCCTCGCGCACGTCGCGCTCGATCGCGGAGGCGGCCGGGCAGCCGACGATGGTCAGCCGGATCGCGACGCGGACGGCTCCGTCGGCGGCCGCCTCGACCGACTCGAGCATGTCGAGCTCGGTGATGGGCTTCCGGATCTCCGGATCGACGACGCGAACCAGCGCCGTCCTGACGGCGGTCTCGATGGCGGCGACGTCAGGCATCGCGCCGCTCGGGCTCCTGCGCCCGATCCTTCTCGAGCTCCTCGAGCAGGCCGCGCAGCTCCGAGCGGATGAAGTCCTTGCTCGCCATGTCGCGGATCGCCAGGCGCAGGGCCACGACCTCGCGCGCGAGGTACTCGGTGTCCGCGAGATTGCGCTCGGCCCGCTGCCGGTCCTGCTCGATCTGCACGCGGTCGCGGTCGTCCTGGCGGTTCTGCGCGAGCAGCAGCAGCGGCGCGGCGTAGGAGGCCTGCAGCGAGAGGATCAGCGTCAGCACCGTGAAGCCGAGGGCCTGTGAGTCGAAGCGCGCGTCCGCGGGCCCGTAGGTGTTGAACATCAGCCAGAAGACGCAGAAGATCGTCATCCCGACCAGGAACCACGGCGTGCCCATGCCGCGGGCGAACGACTCGGTCAGGCGGCCGAAGCGGTCGCTGCTCGGGCGGTTCCGCCGGGAGAGGACGCGTGTGCGCAAGCCCTTCGGAGCGTCCAGGCGCCGGTCCTGCTTGGTGTCCCTAGCCACGCGCGCCCCTCCGTCCCCGTCGTGTCCTGCCTGTCGCCGCGGGTGCCGGCGGCACGAGCGGGACGCCCTGCGTCGCCGTCGTCACCGGCTTCCTCGGTTCGTCGTCGTCGCCGTGGCTGCGCCAGTCGTCGGGGAGCAGGTAGTCGAGGACGTCGTCGATGGTCACGACGCCGACGAGGCGGTGGGACGCGTCGACGACGGGCACCGAGACGAGGTTGTAGCTGGCCAGGATCCGGGCGACCTCGGCCGCCGAGGTCTCGGGCGTGATCGGGTCCATGCTCTGGTCGAGCAGGGTGCCGAGGCGCTCGTGCGGCGGGTAGCGGAGCATCCGCTGGAAGTGCACCATGCCGAGGAAGCGGCCGGTCGGCGGCTCGTAGGGCGGCAGTGTGACGCAGACGGCGGCGCCGAGGGCCGGGGCGAGCTCGTGGCGGCGGATGAGGGCGAGACCCTCCGCGACGGTCGCCTCGGAGGAGACGATGATCGGCTCCGTGGTCATCAGACCGCCGGCGGACTCCGGGGCGTAGGTGAGGAGCATGCGGACGTCGTCCGCCTCCTCGGGCTCCATCAGCTCCAGGAGCGCCTCGCCGCGCTCCTCCGAGAGCTGGGCGATCAGGTCGGCCGCGTCGTCAGGCTGCATCTGGTCGAGCACGTCGGCGGCGCGGTCGTCGTCGAGCCGGCCGAGGATCTCGACCTGCTCGCTCTCGGGCATCTCCTCGAGCACGTCCGCGAGGCGGTCGTCCGAGAGCTCGCCGGCGACCTCGAGCATCCGCTGCTGCGGCAGGTCGAGAAGCGTGCTGGCGAGGTCGGCGGGCTTGAGCTCGGAGAGGCTGGCGACGTACTGCTCGGCGGACTGCGCCTCGGTCGAGACGCTCTCGCGGACCTCGCGCCAGCCGGCGAAGGCGGTCGCGCCCTTGGCGAAGGGGGAGGGGCTGGTCTTGGGCCGGCGGACGAAGAGCTGCGCGAGCTCCCACTCGCCGGGAGCGGCCTCCTCGATCGCGACGTCCTCGACGACCGCGTCACCGGAGCCGTCCACGAAGCTCACCCGGCGGCCGAGAAGCTCGGCGATGACGCGGACCTCGCCGCCTCGCTGCTCGAAGCGGCGCACGTTGATGAGCCCGGTGGTGATGATCTGGCCGCTGCCGATGCTGGTGACCCGGCCGATCGACACGAAGACGCGACGGCGCCCGGGGATCTCGACCACCAGGCCGACCACCCGCGGGGCGTCGTTCTGCCGGTAGACCAGGAGCACGTCGCGGACCTTGCCGACGCGATCGCCGGCCGGGTCGAAGACACTGCATCCGGCCAAGCGCGCGACGAAGACTCTGGCGGAACTCACGGCTACAAACCTAGTCCCGTGCAGCCGGGCGGACGCCGAGCGTTCCCGGCTCGCCCTCGGCCGGTTCTCCGAATCCGTTCAGAGACCTTCAAGTGGCCTGTGCGATTCTGTCCGGGTGACTCAGCAGACGCCGTTCAGCGGCCGAGGGCCGGCCTTCCCCACGATCCCGCGCGGGGAGATCCTCGCCACGTTCGACTCGTACCAGGAGGCGCAGGCCGCCGTCGACGTGCTCGCCCGCGCCGACTTCCCGGTGCGCCAGCTCGCCATCATCGGCAACGAGCTCAAGAGCGTCGAGCGGGTGACCGGCAAGCTCACCTGGGGCCGCGTCGCCCTCGCCGGAGCGGCCTCCGGCGCCTGGCTCGGTGTCTTCCTGGGCCTCCTGCTCATCATCTTCTCGCCGACGACGGAGTTCTCCTTCCTCATCGCGGCGGTCCTCCTCGGCGCCGGCTTCGGGATGCTCTTCGGGCTCGCCTCCTACGCCGTGAACCGCCGCCGTCGCGACTTCACCTCGACCATGCAGGTGATCGCGACCAGCTACTCCGTGCTCGTGGACCCCGAGGTGGTCAACCGCGCGCGCAACCTGCTCGACGGTGGCACCTCCCCGGCGGAGTCGCCCCAGACGGCCTGGGCTCCGCCGCCCGCCGCGGTCGGCGACCCGCAGCCGCAGCCCGTCCGCCCCGAGGACGACCCGCGCTGACGATCCTCCACGAGGGCCCCCGGTCCGCCGGGGGCCCTCGTCGTTCCCGGGACGGGGCGGCTCAGGCGGAGCCGACGGGCGGGAGGACGATGTCGACCGCGAGACCCCGGGGGGAGCGGTTGACCAGGGCGACCGTCCCGCCGGCCGAGAGCACGGTGGTGTGCACCAGGGCCAGCCCCAGACCGCTGCCGCCGGAGGCGAGGGTCCGGGAGTCGTCAGGGCGGGAGAAGCGGTCGAAGGCGACCGGGATGAAGGCGTTGGGCATACCTGGTCCGTCGTCCGAGACGCTGAGCATCAGGCGCCCGTCCGACTGCGAGAGAGAGGCGACGATCATGCCGCCGCCGTTCATCGCCTGGATCGCGTTCCTCACGAGGTTGTCGATCACCCGGCCGAAGTCCTGGGACGCGACCGCGTAGAGCCGCGCGGGCTCGCGCTCGTCGATCTCGTAGTCGATCTCCACCCCCGACTCCGAGGCGAGCAGGCGGGTGCGGTCGACGGCGCCCACCAGCTCGTCGACGAGCTCGGCGAAGGGAGCGGTCGGGCGGACGGTGCGGCTCTCGATGCGCGAGATGTCGAGCAGGGCGGACGCGAGGCGCACGAGCCGGTCGACGCTCTTCTGCGCGTCGAGGATGACCCGGTCGACCGCGACCGGGTCGTCGACGCGGTGGTGGGCGATCTCGAGCTGGGCGGAGAGCGCGGCGAGGGGAGTGCGGAGCTCGTGGCTCGCATCCGACACCATCTGCTTCTCCCGGGCCAGCGACGCGGTCTGCTTGGTCAGGAACGCGTTCAGCGTCACCGCGAGCTCGTCGATCTCGTCGCGCGTGCCGACGACCGGGAGCTGGTCGCCCTGCCCGGGATCGGCGGCGATCTGATCCGCGCGCGCCCGCATCCGGCGCACCGGGGCGAGGGCCGCGCCCGTCAGGATCCACGAGGCGAGCCCGAACGTGACGACGAGGAAGATCGCCGCGTAGACGAGCACGTGGGCGAAGTCGTCCAGGACGAGCTGCGAGGCGGCCTGGTCGCGGGCGGAGGCGACCTGCCAGACGCCGCGATCGCTCTCGATGGCCGTGAAGCGGACCAGGTAGCTGCCGTTCGCCGTCGTCACGTCGGCGTACCGGGGCGAGGTGTCGGCCGGCTCCTCCGCCAGTGCGCTGAGCACCTCGCCGCTCAGGCGCGAGGGCATGGTCGAGGTGCTGACGCTCCCGTCGGGCGCGAGGGCGAGGAACAGCTGGCCCGTCGACGAGCCCTGCGTGCGCGGGACGTTGCCCGCCGAGATGTCGCGGCGCACCTCGTCCTCGATCGACATCAGGATCGTCCGCTCACTGCGGTCGACGATGCCGGTGACCACCTGGTAGAAGAGCAGCGCCGCGAGCGCGAAGAGGGCGGTCGCCACAGCGACCGTTCCCACGGTGATCCTCGCGCGGATCGAGAGCGCGCCGACCCGGCGGCGTGCCGTGCTCATCCGCGGCACGGGCTACTCGACCGGGCGGAGGAAGTAGCCCTTGCCGCGGACGGTCACGATGCTGACGCCCGTGTCCTCGGTCGGGAGCTTCTTGCGCAGGTAGCTGACGTACTGGTCGACGATGTTGTTGTCGACGATCTCGCCGCCGCCCCAGATCTCGGAGAGGATCCGCTGGCGGG
This sequence comes from Rathayibacter sp. AY2B7, assembly GCF_002931635.1. Taxonomy (NCBI): domain Bacteria; kingdom Bacillati; phylum Actinomycetota; class Actinomycetes; order Micrococcales; family Microbacteriaceae; genus Rathayibacter; species Rathayibacter sp. AY2B7. The sequence continues at coordinate 19,589 of NZ_PSUC01000003.1, forward strand.
TCACCACGGAGCCGACGGGAGTGATGAGGAGCTTGAGGAGCTCGAGCTCCTTCGGGCTGACGTGGATGCGCGAGCCGTCGGCGGTGCGCCGGATGCTCGATCCGTCCACGGTGATGCGTCCGACGTCGATCGAGGTGGACATCAGCGACGGGCTGCGGCGCAGGAGGGCCCGGAGGCGCGCGTTGAGCTCGGTGAACGCGAACGGCTTGGTCAGGTAGTCGTCCGCTCCGGCGTCGAGCCCGAAGACGCGGTCCTCGATCGCGTCCCGCGCGGTCAGCAGCATGATCGGCGTGGGCCGGCCGAGCTCGCGGATCCGGCGGCAGATCTCGAAGCCCGACATCGCCGGGAGCATGACGTCCACGATGGCGGCCGAGAACTCGGCGTTGCTGAACGCGACGAGCGCGTCGATGCCGTTCGTGGTGAGCACGGCCTCGTAGCCGGCGTCTTCGAGGCCGCCGACGAGGGCCTCACCCATGGCTGGATCGTCTTCGACGACAAGGATCTTCACGCGCTCACCCTACGGCCCGGCTCTCAGGAGGACGCACTGCGCGGGCCGTGTGTCGATCGGATGCGGGATCGACCCATCCGATCGGCGCGGGGCGACGAATGAGGAGTGACAGACCGCTCGGGGGCGTGGCGGGAGAGGCGCGATCAGTGGCGCAATTCTACTCTTCTCCCCCCGTCGGGCCGATGATACTGTTCGCGAAGTTCACCTCTACCGTCACCCGAAGGCGGCACAAACATGCTCAATATTCTTTCCATCTGGGCGCGTCTCGCGCTGTCGGTCCTCCTGTGGATCGTCCTTCTCCCCGTCATGCTCGTCCTGCTGCCGTTCCGCACGGGCAGGAGCGCCTCGCTCCCCGCCCTGCGACCGGTGCCGGTTCCCGCACAGACGGTGGCGATCGACACCCGGAGCACCAGCGGCGCGTACTAGGCCCACTTCCCGGTCGTTCCGGGCCCGACGCTCCGCTCCCATGAGCTCCGGCGTCGACCGCCCACCGATCCCCGACACCCGAACAGCCGTGCCTCTCTGCGCCAGGAGGGGGCGCGGCTCTTCGTCGTTCCCCGGGTCGATCCCGACTGACCGACAGATGTCGAGTTCGGCTACTCTCGATCGCGAGCCGCGTCAAGCCCTTCGCAGAATCTCAGGGACTGGCAATACAGTGCTCGCACATGGTTCACCGATCGGAAGGAACACGGATGCTTCGCGCCACGCTCGACACCGCTGGGATCCAGCTCGATTCGACCACGGGAGCCCCCGTGCGCCCCGACACTCCGGTCTCGGTGGTCGCGTCGGCGCCTCAGAGCCTGATCTCGCGGATGCTCGGACGCCGCCGCTGCGAAGCATGCGGAGCGACTTCGGCCCGTCGCCGCGACGGCTTCTGCTCGGCCGACTGCGCCGGCACCTTCCACCTCTACGAGTGAGCCCGACCGGCCGAGTGCCGGTGGTGAACGTCCCGAAGGCCCGTGATCGACGATCGCGGGCCTTCGTGCTGTCCCGGAAGTGTCGGAGCGCCGCGTGAGGAGCGCCACGGTCGGACTCGGTCGCCCACCGGGTGATGCCGCTCGGTCCGTGGTGGAGGGGTGCGCCTCGAGGGGCGTCGAGCACCGGAGCTGCGCGCCCATGCGCGAGGGAGGGGAGCGGAGGACCGCGGATGTGCCCCCAGTAGGATTCGAACCTACGCCCCTGCCTCCGGAGGGCAGTGCTCTATCCCCTGAGCTATGGGGGCCAGGAGTGCCTGACCACATTAGCACCCGGTCGGGGCGGGGCCCGACGCCGGGAGCGGTCCTCGCGCATGCCACGATGGAGCCATGCTGCGCACTGTCTCCGCCTCGCTGGATCTGCGTCTGAACGGCCCGACCGACCTGATCTTCCTGGTGGCGGCGACGCCCACGGGCGACTCGTTCGAGGACTCCTTCACCGTCCGGCTCGACGGGCAGGACGTGCCGGTGCGGGAGTTCCCGGCGCGGCACGGCGCCCGCGTGCACCGCGTCGCGGGGAACGAGGGCGACCTGCGGGTCGAGTACCGGGCGCGGGTCGCCGGCCACGGCGCTCCGGACGAGCCGAGCGAGCTCGAGCTCGTCGAGTACCTGCGGCCGAGCCGGTACGCCGAGGCGGACGTGCTCGGAGGGATCGCCCGTCGCGAGTTCGGGCGGGCCCGGGGCTTCGAGGCGCTGACGGCCGTCGAGGAATGGGTGCACGGCCACCTGTCGTACGTCTACGGCTCGACGGTCGGCACCGGGGGAGCGGCGCAGGTCATCGAGAGCGGCCAGGGCGTGTGCCGGGACTTCGCGCACACGGTCGCCGGGCTCCTCCGCGCCCTCGACATCCCCGCCCGGGTGACGGCGGTCTACGCGCCGGGCCTCGAACCGCGGGACTTCCACGCGGTCACGGAGGCCTGGGTCGGCGGCGCCTGGCACGTCGTGGACGCGACCCGGCTGGCTCCGCGCGGGTCGATGCTGCGCATCTCGTCCGGCCGGGACACGGCCGACACCGCGTTCCTCAGCAGCTACCTGACGGACCTGCGCCTGACCGGGATGAGCGTGGAGGCCGACTGCGACGCGGCGCTCGTCGACGACCACGTCTCGCCGGTGCGCCTGGGCTGACGCCGGGGCTCAGCCGGCGAGGACGCCGATCGCCGACCGCACGAGCGGCTCGGGGTCGCCCGGCTCGACGAAGGAGGCGCTGGACGCCTCGATCCAGTACTCGCCGACGAAGGCGTCCGCGACGCCCCGCCCCTCGGCCACCTGGTAGTAGCCCTCGATCTCCGGCGGCTTGCCGTAAGTGGGGACGGCCTTGCTGGTGGTGAAGAACTCGTTCTTGAGCGCCTCGATCACCGCGGGGTCGAGGTGGGCCACGGCCAGCTGCAGCTCGGCGCCCGAATCGTCGGACCATCCGCAGACCAGGCCGTCGTACTGGGCGATCTCCTCGGAGACGGCGGTGGTCCCGATGCCGTCGTCCGGGGAGAATCCGCCCCACAGGCCCGCGAGCGCCGAGGCCGGGACCAGCTGCTCGCAGGCGAGGGGGATCGGCGTGCCGCTGACGGCGCCGCTCGCGCTCGGCTCCGGGTCGGCCGCGGGGGAGCAGCCGGAGAGGGCCGCCGCGGCGAGGGCGACGAGGAGGAGGGCGGCGGGACGGCGCATGCGTCGCACCCTAGCAACGCCGCCCTGCCGAGCGGCCCCACGCTGCAGCAGGGACGGGGGGCGCGGGCGCGGCGGCCGGTAGAATCGCTCCCCGTGACTCCCGAACAGCTCGCCGCCTCCCTGCACGCCCTCGTCCTCGACGCCGTGCAGCGACGGGGGAGCGATGCGGGCGTCGAGCTCTCGGACGTCGTGCTGGAGCGCCCGAAGAACCGCGACCACGGCGACTGGGCCTCGAACATCGCGATGAAGCTCGCGAAGCGGGTCGGCGCGAACCCGCGCGAGCTCGCCGCCGAGCTGGCCGAGGGACTGGGCGCGGTCGAGGGTGTCGCCACGGTCGAGGTCGCCGGTCCCGGCTTCCTCAACGTCCGGCTCGAGGCCGCGGCCGCGGGTGCCCTTGCCGGCGCGATCGCCGAGGCGGGCGAGGCCTACGGCACCGGGTCCGCCTACGCCGGCGTCCGGATGAACCTCGAGTTCGTCTCCGCCAACCCCACCGGCCCCATCCACATCGGCGGGACGCGCTGGGCGGCGGTCGGCGACAGCCTGGCCCGGATGCTCCTCTCGCAGGGCGCCGAGGTGACCCGCGAGTACTACTTCAACGACCACGGCGCGCAGATCGACCGCTTCACGCGGAGCCTCCTCGCCGCCCACCGCGGCGAGCCGACCCCGGAGGACGGCTACGGCGGCGCCTACATCGGCGACATCGCCGAGCGCGTCGCCGCCGCCTACCCGGGCGACCTCGCCGTCCTGCCCGAGGAGGAGCTCGCCGAGACCTTCCGCTCCATCGGCGTCGAGCTGATGTTCGGCGAGATCAAGCAGAGCCTGCACGAGTTCGGCGTCGACTTCGACGTGTACTTCCACGAGAACTCCCTGCACGAGTCGCGTGCCGTCGACCGCGCGATCGAGCGCCTCCGCGAGCTCGGGCACATCTTCGAGGCGGACGGCGCCACCTGGCTGCGGACCACCTCGTTCGGCGACGACCGCGACCGCGTCATCATCAAGAGCGACGGGGAGGCGGCCTACATCGCGGGCGACCTCGCCTACTACCTCGACAAGCGCGAGCGCGGCTTCGATCGGGCGATCATCATGCTCGGCGCCGACCACCACGGCTACATCGGCCGGATGATGGCGATGTGCGCGGCGTTCGGCGACACCCCGGGCGTGAACCTCGAGATCCTGATCGGCCAGCTGGTCAACCTGCTCCGCGACGGCGAGGCGGTCCGGATGTCCAAGCGGGCGGGGACCGTCGTCACGATGGAGGACCTCACGGAGGCCGTCGGCGTGGACGCCGCGCGCTACTCGCTGGTGCGCTCCTCGGCCGACTCGACCCTCGACATCGACCTCGACCTGCTGACCAAGCGGAGCAACGACAACCCCGTCTACTACGTGCAGTACGCCCACGCGCGCACCCGCCAGGTCGCGGCGAAGGCCGCGGGGTCGGGCGTCCCCGTCGAGCCGTTCGCGCCCGAGACGCTGGTGCATCCGACCGAGTCGGCGCTGCTCGGCGGCCTGCAGGAGTTCCCGCGCATCGTGGCGCACGCCGCGGAGCTGCGCGAGCCGCACCGCGTCGCGCGGTACCTCGAGGAGGTCGCCGGCCTCTACCACCGCTGGTACGACAACTGCCGGGTCGTGCCGCAGGGCGAGGACCCGGTCGAGGCCGTGCACTCGACCCGGCTGCGCCTGAACGAGGCGACCGGGCAGGTGCTCCGCAACGGGCTCTCCCTGCTGGGCGTCACGGCCCCGGACCGGATGTGAGCGCGTCGGGGGCGGCGCCGCGGCGCCGGCGCGGGGGACGCGCGGCCGTGGTGGTCGTCGTCGTGCTGGTGCTGCTCGTGGTCGCGGCGGTGGTGGGCGACTCGCTCGCCCGCCGCGCCGTCGCGGACCGCGCCGCCGCGAGCCTCCGCGAGGCGCTCGCACTGCCCGCGGACCGGGCGGTGGACGTCGACGTCGCGGGCTGGGCCGTGCTCCCGCAGCTCGTCTCGGGGCGGCTGGACCGGCTCGACCTGCGCAGCTCGGACGTGACGTTCGGCGAGCTCGACGGCGACGTCGCCGCGACCCTGATCGGGGTGCCGGTGAGCGGCGTCGGAGCGGTCGAGTCCGGCAGCACGACGGTCGCGATCGACGCGGCCTCGGTCTCGCGGCTCGTCACCGAGCGCAGCACCGTTCCTGTCGACGAGGTGACTCTGGACGCTCCGCTCGTGCGCGTGACCGCCTCCGTCGAGGTGCTGGGCCTCCGGCTCGGCGCGGGCGTGGGGATGGAGCTCGCCGCCGTGGACGGCGCCATCCGGCTGACCCCGGCCGAGGTCTCCGCCGCCGGTGCGACCTTCTCGGCGACCGACTTCCGCGACCGCTTCGGCGCCGTCACCGGCGACCTGCTCGCTCCGTCCTCCGTGTGCATCGCGGACTCGGTGCCGCGCGGACTGACGCTGACCGGCGTCGAGGTCGCCGACGAGTCGCTGAACGCGAGCTTCGCGCTCTCTCCGACGTTCCTCAGCGACCCCGCGGAGCAGGAACCGGGCACGTGCGCCTGAGCCCGCGCGGCGCCGCCGCCCCGGACCGGTAGGATCGGAGCCCTGTGCCGGCGTCTTCCGCGGGCCGAACACTGACATCGCTGGCTTCAGGGGTCAATCCGGACCCGCTCGCCCCGCAGTGACGCTCCCACTCTCTCCTGTGAGGTCTCACCCGTGGACACCGTCGACGCCCGCGCCCGCGCCCCCCGGCATCCGCTCGCGCCTGAGTGGCTGCTCACGCCCGCCGACCCGAACGACCTGGCCGACGGCGTGTGGCCGGACAGTGCCGAGCGCGGCGAGGACGGCGGCATCCGGATCGCCGGAGTGCCCGTCGCCGAGCTGGTGCGCGAGCACGGCACTCCTCTCTACGTGGTGGACGAGGCCGACGCCCGCCGCCGGGCCGTCGAGATGCGTGAGGTCTTCGCCCGCGAGCTCGGCCGGATCGGCACCGGCGTCACGGTGTACTACGCGGGCAAGGCGTTCCTCTCGACCGAGGTCGCCCGCTGGATGCGCGACGAGGGGCTGAACCTCGACCTCTCCAGCGGCGGCGAGATGGCGGTGGCCCTCGCCGCCGGGATCGAGCCCGAGCGCTTCGGCCTCCACGGCAACAACAAGTCGCTCCGCGAGATCGACCGGGCCGTCGAGGTGGGCGCGGGCACGATCGTGCTCGACAGCCTCGTCGAGATCGAGCGCGTCGCAGCCGCGGCCGAGCGGCACGGCCGCGTGCAGGCGGTGCGCCTCCGCGTCAACAGCGGAGTGCACGCGCACACCCACGAGTTCCTCGCCACGGCGCACGAGGACCAGAAGTTCGGCCTCGCACTCGCCGACTGCCCGGCCGCGGTCGCCCGCATCCGCTCCTTCTCCTCCCTGCGGTTCCTCGGGCTGCACTGCCACATCGGATCCCAGATCTTCGGCTCCGCCGGGTTCGCGGAGTCGGCGTCGCGCCTGCTCGACGTCCACGCGGCACTGCTCACGGACGGCCCCGTGCCGGAGCTCAACCTCGGCGGCGGCTTCGGCATCGCCTACACCAGCGCCGACGACCCGACCCCGATCGCCGAGATAGCGGCCGCCGTCGCCGACGCGGTCGCCGAGCAGTGCGCCGCTCGTGGCGTCCCGGTGCCGCACATCGCGATCGAGCCCGGCCGTTCGCTGATCGGGCCCGCCGGCGTCACCCTCTACGAGGTGGGCACCGTGAAGGACGTGACGGTCGGCTCCGAGGGCTCGACCGCGGTGCGCCGCTACGTCAGCGTCGACGGCGGGATGAGCGACAACGCCCGTCCGGCGCTCTACGGCGCCGACTACACGGCGCGGATCGCCGACCGCTCCTCCTCGGCCGAGCCCGCCCTCGTGCGGGTGGCCGGGAAGCACTGCGAGTCGGGCGACATCGTCGTCCACGACGACTTCCTGCCCGCGGACGTGCGGCCGGGCGACCTGCTCGCCGTCGCCGCGACCGGCGCCTACTGCTGGTCGCTCGCCAGCAACTACAACTACCTCGGGCGCCCCCCGGTGGTCGCCGTCCGCGACGGGCGCTCGCGCGTCCTCGTGCGCGGCGAGACCGAGGAGGACCTCCTCCGCCGCGACGCCGGCATCGAACGAAAGGCCACCTCCCGATGATCGAGTACCGCAGCCTCCGCGTCGCCCTGCTGGGCGCCGGGTCCGTCGGTGCCCAGGTGGCGCGCCTCCTGCTCGACCACGGCGACGAGCTCGCCCAGCGCGTCGGGGCGCCGCTGGAGCTCGTGGGCGTGGCCGTCAGGGACGTGGACGCGCCCCGCACCGCCGACATCCCGAAGCACCTGCTCACCACCGACGCCGAGTCGCTGATCCTGGGCGCCGACATCGTGGTCGAGCTGATCGGCGGGCTCGAGCCCGCCCGCAGCCACATCCTCACGGCGATCTCGTCGGGCGCGGACGTGATCACGGCCAACAAGGCGCTGCTCGCCGCCCACGGCAACGAGCTCTTCGAGGCCGCCGACCAGGTGGGCGCCCAGCTCAACTACGAGGCGGCCGTCGCCGGCGCGATCCCGATCATCCGGCCGCTGCGCGACAGCCTCGCCGGCGACCGGATCCACCGCATCCTCGGCATCGTCAACGGCACGACCAACTACATCCTCGACCGGATGGACACCGAGCACGCGAGCCTCGAGGACGCGCTCGCCCGCGCGACCGAGCTCGGCTATGCCGAGTCCGACCCGACCGCCGACATCGAGGGCTACGACGCGGCGCAGAAGGCGGCCATCCTCGCCCGCCTCGCGTTCCACACCGACGTCCCGGTCACCCTGGTGCATCGCGAGGGGATCACCGGCATCACGAAGGCGCAGGTCGACCAGGCCCGCGACTCCGGCTACGTGATCAAGCTGCTCGCGATCTGCGAGCGGCTGACCGACGCCAAGACCGGCGTGGAGGGCGTGTCCGCGCGGGTCTACCCCGCGCTCGTGCACCGCTCCCACCCGCTCGCGGCCGTGCACGGGGCCAACAACGCGGTCTTCGTCGAGGCGGAGGCGGCCGGCGACCTGATGTTCTACGGCGCCGGCGCCGGCGGGATCGAGACGGCCTCCGCCGTCCTCGGCGACGTCGTCTCGGCCGCCCGCCGCCACGTCGTCGGCGGCCCCGGCCTGGTGACCAGCGCGAGCTCCGGGCTCGCGGTCCTCCCGATCGGCCACGTCACCACCCGGTACCAGGTCACCCTCGAGGTGCTCGACCGCCCCGGCGTGCTCGCGCAGATCGCGGGCGTCTTCGCCGACCACGGCGTCTCGGTCGAGACCCTGGTGCAGACCCCGCCCGGCGCCGACCCGCTGGAGGAGCAGGCCGGTGCGGAGCGGCGCGAGCCGACCGCTACCCTGGTCATCGGCACGCACGCCGCGGCGGAATCCGATCTGGCGGCCACCGTCACCGCCCTCCATTCGCATGGTTTCGTCGGCGCCGTGACGTCCGTTCTACGAGTTGAAGGAGCCTGAGATGGCCAAGCAGTGGCGCGGAGTCCTGCACGAGTACGCTGACCGCCTCGATGTCACCGAGGCGACCCCGGTCATCACTCTCGGCGAGGGCGGCACGCCGCTCATCCCCGCAGCGGCCCTCTCGGCGCGCACGGGCGCGAAGGTGTGGGTCAAGTACGAGGGCATGAACCCGACCGGCTCCTTCAAGGACCGCGGCATGACCATGGCGATCTCGAAGGCCGTCGAGCACGGCGCGAAGGCCGTCATCTGCGCCTCGACCGGCAACACCTCCGCGTCGGCCGCCGCCTACGCGACGCACGCCGGCATCACCGCGGCCGTCCTGGTGCCGGAGGGCAAGATCGCCCTGGGCAAGCTCAGCCAGGCGATCGCGCACAACGCGCAGCTGCTGCAGGTGCAGGGCAACTTCGACGACTGCCTCGACATCGCCCGCGACCTCGCGAAGAACTACCCGGTCCACCTGGTCAACTCGGTGAACCCGGACCGCATCGCCGGCCAGAAGACCGCGGCCTTCGAGGTCGTCGAGGTGCTGGGCGACGCGCCGGACTTCCACATCGTCCCGGTCGGTAACGCGGGCAACTACACCGCCTACTTCCGCGGCTACTCGGAGGAGCTGGAGCGCGGCGAGTCGACCCGCCTCCCGCGCATGTTCGGCTTCCAGGCCGAGGGCTCCGCTCCGATCGTGCACGGCGCCCCGGTCCGCCACCCCGAGACGATCGCCAGCGCGATCCGGATCGGCAACCCGGCCTCGTGGGAGCTCGCCCTGAACGCGCGCACCGTCAGCGACGGCTACTTCGGCGCGATCAGCGACGAGAAGATCCTCGAGGCGTACCGCATCCTCGCGGGCGAGGTCGGCGTCTTCGTCGAGCCGGCGTCGGCGATCAGCGTCGCGGGGCTCCTCGAGCGCGCCGAGGCCGGAGCGATCCCGAAGGACGCGACCGTCGTCCTGACGGTCACCGGCCACGGCCTCAAGGACCCGCAGTGGGCGCTCCGCACGGCCGACGGCGCGGACATCACGCCGACCGTCGTCCCGGTCGACACCGCCGCGATCGCGGACGTGCTGGGGCTGGCCGGCGCATGACCTCGGCGGTTCCCGTCGGCCGCACCGTCCACGTCAAGGTCCCCGCCACCTCGGCGAACCTGGGCCCCGGCTTCGACACGCTCGGCCTGGCGCTCTCGTTCTACGACGAGCTCGACGTGACGGCCGTCGCGGCCACGGGTGCGCGGGTCACCGTGCACGGAGTCGGCGAGGGCGAGGTGGCGACCGACGAGACGAACCTCGTCGTGCAGGCCATCGCGTACACGTTCGCCGACCAGCGGCAGGAGATGCCCGGCATCGAGGTGATCGCGCGCAACATCATCCCGCACGGCCGCGGGATGGGCTCGTCCGGCGCCGCGATCGTCTCCGGCATCATGGCCGCGAAGGGCCTGCTCGAGGGCGTCGTCGAGCTCGACTCTGACGACCTCCTCCGCATCGCGACCGAGATGGAGGGGCACCCCGACAACGTGGCGCCCGCGCTGTTCGGCGGCCTCACCATCGCCTGGGTCGAGCCGCACGCCTCCGGCGCCGACGACTCGCCGCTGCGCCCGCGCTCCAAGAAGCTCATGGTCCACCGCGGCGTGTCCCCGGTCGTCTTCGTGCCCGAGCACACCATGTCGACGCGGCTGGCCCGCTCGCTGCAGCCGCAGAGCGTGCCGCACGAGGACGCGGTGTTCAACGTCTCGCGCTCCTCGCTCCTGATCGCCGCCCTCATCCAGAGCCCGGAGCTGCTGTTCGCGGCGACCGAGGACAAGCTGCACCAGAACTACCGCGCGGCCGCCATGCCCGAGACCTCAGCGCTGATCGCGCTGCTGCGCTCGCACGGCTACGCCGCCGTCGTCTCGGGTGCCGGACCGAGCGTCCTGGTGCTCTGCAGCGACCCCGCCCAGCGACTCGCGGCCGCGGATCTGGTGGAGCGGGAGGCCCCCACGCCGTGGCGCGCGCACATGCTGGCCGTCGACTTCAAGGGTGCTACAGTGGGGACCGCATCCCGAGGAACCGCGTAACGAGCGGAATCTGTCCGACGGATCGTCCCGACAACCACGGCCATCACATCGTGTGAAGGGCGCCCCTGCTCCTCTTGCAGACCGGCGCCTGGTCTCCGGGCCCTCTCCTCGCTCTCTGCGGCAGTCGGTCCCGGCGGCCGAGAGCATCGCGTGGATCAGAACACGCGATGGCACCGCACGGTCGATGAGCTCTCCCGGTGAGCACTCGTTCCCGGGGGGAAGGAACCCTCTCCAGTGACAGACGTCAACACCCACGGCTCGACCGTGGACCTCACCGCCGACCTCTCGGGTCTGCGCGTCGCCGAGCTCCAGGCTCTCGCGACGCGGCTCGGCCTCGGCGGCGCCTCCAAGCTCCGCAAGGGCGAGCTGGTCCAGGCCATCTCGGATCTGCGCGCCGCCTCCGCCGAGGACGCGCCCGCCGCGATCGCCGACGCGGTCGCTCCGGACGACGCAGCGGTCGCCCCGGACGTCGACGCCACCGGCGTCGAGGCCGAGCCGGCCGATGTGGCCGAGCAGTCCGCTCCGCAGCCCGAGGCGCCGGCGGAGCTGCCGACGCCCGTCGAGAGCACCGAGGCCGACACGGCCGACGTCCTCGAGCAGGCCGCGCCCACCGTCGACGAGCCCTCCGCGACGGCCGCCGAGTCGGCCCCCGTCGAGCTCGAGCTCCCCGCGGCGGCCGAGCCGGTCGCCGAGCACGCCGAGCGCGCGCCCCGCCGACGCAGCTCGCGCCGCGCCTCCAGCGGCACCGTCGCCGCCGGCGAGCACCTCAACATCCCCGGCGGGACCGGCGTCGAGTCGCTGATCCCCGACCTCCCCGTCATCGAGCAGGACCGCGACGCCGACCAGGCTGCGAAGCCCGTCATCGACATCGAGCTGCCCAACGGGCCGGAGTCGGACGACTCCTCCCGCGAGGGCGGCCAGCGCGAGCGCCGCGGACGCCGCCGCAGCCGCGGGGGCGCCTCCGAGCAGAGCGAGCAGGCCGAGCAGGCGCCCGCCGAGAACGACGCCGACTCCTCCGACTCCGGCGACCAGCAGGAGCAGCAGGGCGGCGACCAGCAGCAGAACGGCGACCAGCAGGGCACCGGCCGCGGTCGCAACCGCCGCAACCGGAACCGCAACCGCGGGGACGACCGCCAGAACGACGCTCAGCAGAGCCCCGCCGCGCAGTCCCAGCCGCAGAACGGTCAGGGCGCGCGCGCCGCGCAGTCCGAGGGCCAGCAGGCTCCTCAGCAGAACGGCTCCGGACAGCCCCAGAACGGCCAGCAGGCCGAGGGCGAGGACGGCCGCCGCAGCCGCTACCGCGACCGCAAGCGCCGCGGCGGAGCGATCGGCGACGACTTCGAGCCCGAGATCGGCGAGGACGACGTCCTCATCCCGGTCGCCGGCATCCTCGACGTCCTCGACAACTACGCCTTCGTGCGCACCACCGGGTACCTGCCCGGCGTCAGCGACGTCTACGTCTCCCTCGGCCAGGTCAAGAAGTACAACCTGCGCAAGGGCGACGCGGTCGTCGGCGCCATCCGCCAGCCCCGCGAGGGCGAGGGCGGCGGCCGCCAGAAGTACAACGCGATCGTCCGCGTCGACTCGATCAACGGCCAGACCGTCGAGGAGGCCGCTGCGCGCGTCGAGTTCCAGAAGCTCACGCCGCTCTACCCGACCGAGCGCCTGCGCCTCGAGACCGAGCCCGGCAAGCTGACCCAGCGGATCATCGACCTGGTCGCCCCGATCGGCAAGGGACAGCGCGGCCTGATCGTCGCGCCGCCCAAGGCCGGCAAGACCATCGTCCTGCAGCAGATCGCCAACGCGATCGTGCAGAACAACCCCGAGGTCCACCTGATGGTCGTCCTGGTCGACGAGCGTCCGGAGGAGGTCACCGACATGCAGCGCACCGTCCGCGGCGAGGTCGTCGCCTCCACCTTCGACCGCCCGGCCGAGGACCACACGACCGTCGCCGAGCTCGCGATCGAGCGCGCCAAGCGCCTGGTCGAGCTGGGCCACGACGTGGTCGTGCTGCTCGACTCCATCACCCGTCTCGGCCGCGCCTACAACGTGACCGCTCCTCCCTCGGGCCGCGTGCTCTCGGGCGGCGTGGACGCCTCGGCGCTGTACCCGCCGAAGAAGTTCTTCGGCGCGGCGCGCAACATCGAGAACGGCGGCTCGCTCACCATCCTCGCGACGGCGCTCATCGAGACCGGCTCGAAGATGGACGAGGTGATCTTCGAGGAGTTCAAGGGCACCGGCAACATGGAGCTCCGCCTCTCCCGCCACCTCGCCGACAAGCGGATCTTCCCCGCCGTCGACGTGAACGCCTCCGGCACGCGCCGCGAGGAGATGCTGCTCAGCGCCGACGAGGTCAAGATCACCTGGAAGCTGCGCCGCGCCCTCGCCGGGCTCGACCAGCAGCAGGCGCTGGAGATCATCCTGTCGCGCCTGAAGGAGACCTCGTCCAACGTCGAGTTCCTCATGCAGGTCTCGAAGTCGGCCGTCGGCCCGGCCACCGCCGGCCACGGCAACGGCCACCACTAGCGCCCCGACGTCCGCGGTCGCCCCTGTCACCGGGGGCGGCCGCGGACGTTTTCGCGTCCCCGGGCGATGAGCCCGACCCCGACCACCTCTGGAAGCCAGGACCCCATGTTCGAATCCGTCAGCGTCCTCCTCGCCGAGCACGAGGACCTGCAGACGCAGCTCTCCGACCCGGCCCTCCACGCCGATGCCGCCCGCGCGAAGAAGGTCAACCGGCGCTACGCGGAGCTGAGCCAGATCAAGGCGGCCCACTCCGCCTGGATCCAGGCCGGCGAGGACCTCGAGGCCGCGCGCGAGCTCGCCCGCGAGGACGAGGCCTTCGCGGAGGAGGTCCCCGAGCTGGAGGAGTCGCTGCGGGTGGCGCAGGAGAAGCTGCGGCGCCTGCTCATCCCGCGCGACCCCGACGACGGCCGCGACGTCATCATGGAGATCAAGGGCGGCGAGGGCGGAGCCGAGAGCGCGCTGTTCGCGGCCGACCTCCTCCGGATGTACCTGCACTACGCCGAGGCGAAGGGCTGGAAGACGGAGATCCTCGACCGCGACGAGTCCGACCTCGGCGGCTACAAGAACGTGCAGGTCGCGATCAAGAGCAACGCCACCGATCCCTCGCAGGGCGTGTGGGCGCACCTCAAGTACGAGGGCGGCGTGCACCGGGTGCAGCGCGTCCCCGTGACCGAGTCGCAGGGGCGGATCCACACCTCCACCACGGGCGTGCTCGTGTTCCCCGAGGTGGACGCGCCCGAGGAGGTCGCGATCAATCAGAACGACCTGAAGATCGACGTCTACCGCTCCTCCGGTCCCGGCGGGCAGTCCGTCAACACGACCGACTCCGCCGTGCGGATCACCCACCTCCCGACCGGCATCGTCGTGTCGATGCAGAACGAGAAGAGCCAGCTGCAGAACCGCGAGGCGGGCATGCGCGTGCTGCGCGCCCGCATCCTGGCCCGCCAGCAGGAGGAGATCGCCGCGGCGGCCTCGGACGCGCGCAAGACGCAGATCCGCACGATGGACCGCTCCGAGCGGATCCGGACCTACAACTTCCCCGAGAACCGCATCGCCGACCACCGCACCGGCTACAAGGCGTACAACCTCGACGGCGTGATGAACGGCGCGCTCGACCCGGTGGTGGAGAGCGCCATCCAGGCCGACGAGGAGGCCCGCCTGGCCGACATCGGCTCCGAGGAGGCGTGACCCTCGTGACCACCGGCGTCGACGCGCGCACCCTCCTCGCGGACGCGGTCGCCCGCCTCGCCGCCGCCCGCGTCCCCACGCCGGACGTCGATGCGGAGCTGCTTCTCGGGCACCTGCTCGGGCTCGGCCGCGGCCGGCTGCAGGCGCGCCTCATCACGGGGCTGACCGTCGACGACGAGCACGCCGCGGCGTTCGCGAGCGCGATCGAGCGCCGGTCGGCTCGCGAGCCGCTGCAGCACATCACCGGGATCGCGCCGTTCCGCTCGCTCGAGCTCGCGGTCGGACCCGGCGTGTTCGTCCCGCGACCCGAGACCGAGGGCGTCGCGCAGATCGCGATCGACGCGCTCCGTGCGGTCGTCGACCCGGAGCCGATCGCCGTCGACCTCGGCACGGGCAGCGGAGCCCTGGCGCTCGCGCTCGCGCATGAGGTGCCGCACGCGCGCGTGATCGGCGTGGAGAACGCTCCCGAGGCGTTCATCTGGGCCCGCGGCAACCGCGAGCGGCTCGGGCTCGAGAACGCCCGCATCGTCTTCGACGACCTCGCCCGCGCGCTTCCCGAGCTGGACGGCACCGTCTCGGTCGTCGTCTCGAACCCGCCCTACATCCCGGCCGCCGCCGTCCCGCGCGATCCGGAGGTGCGCCTGTTCGACCCGCCCTCGGCGCTCTACGGCGGCGAGGACGGCCTGGACGTCGTCCGCTCGCTCTCGGCGACCGCCCTCCGCCTGCTCCGCTCCGGGGGAGTGCTGGTGATGGAGCACGGCGAGCTGCAGGGCGCCGAGATCCGCGCCCTGCTCACCGCCGACGGCTGGCGCGGAGCGACCACGCAGCGCGATCTCACCGGCCGCGACCGGGCGACGGTGGCGGTGCGCTGAGGCGTCGCGGAGCTCTGCTAGCCTCAGCGGCGATCCGGTGGCCGCACCGGGCAGGCAGGCTCGGGAGGCTCGCATCGCCGCTGCACGCGATCGGCCGCGCCATGGGCTCCGCCGCCCGCTGCTGATCGTCCTGGCCGTCGTGGTGGTCGCGGCCCTCGTCGTGGTGGCCGTGCGGCTCCTCGAGCGGAGCGACGGAACTGCTCCCGTGGCCTGCGCGCCGTCGTCCGTTTCCGCGTCGCCCGCGCCTGCCATCGGCTCGGTCGACGACTACCTGGGCGGCCGGTCCTACCTCCGCGGCGTGAACGTGTTCGACCTGCAGTCGCGCGTCGACGTCGGAGTCGACTGCACCGCCGGGAATCCGGCGGAGAGCTACGAGTTCCTGGCGGACCGCGGACTGACGCTGGTCCGGCTCGCGGTGCCCTGGTCGCTCCTGCAGCCGCGGGCCGACGGGGAGAGCACCGACGACGCTCTGGCGAAGGGGCTCGATCCGGCTGCGGTCTCGCTGCTCCGGACCGAGATCGCCGCCATCGGCGCCGCCGGCATGCGGGCCGTGCTCGACCTGCACAACAACGGCACGTATCCGGCGAGCCAGGGCGATCTGCCCGAGGGGACCGTCTGGTTCGGATCCGGGCTCTCGGTATCCCAGGCGCAGCGGGTCTGGACCCTGCTCGCGGCGGAGTTCCAGGACGACGGACGCATCGCCGCCTACGACCTCTTCAACGAGGTGAAGCGGTCGCTGGTCCCCGTCGAGACCTACAAGGCCTACACGGAGGCCGTGGTGTCGGCCGTCCGGGGGACCGGCGATCGGCACACGATCTGGGTCGAGGGGATGCGGGAGGCGACGACGGGCACGGTCGCTGCGATCGCACCCGACGGGCCGTGGATCCAGGACCCGCTGGACCGGATCGTGTACTCGCAGCACTTCTACCCCGGCGGCACAGGCACGACCCTGCGCTCGGACAAGCAGGGCGGCACCGACGAGCAGGTCTTCGTGGCGGCGGTGACGACCTTCGGGCAGTGGTGCCGGCGGTACGGGGTGCACTGCTCGGTCGGGGAGGTCGGCTGGCCCAGCGATCAGAGCCTCTCTCTCACCGCGGGCGGCGCGGGCTCCTGGACGGACGTCGGCGAAGCCTTCTACACGGCCGCCGACAGCTACGGCCTCGACGTGACCTACTTCGGCTCCACGAGGAAGTCGGACTGCGGCTGGCTGATGGCCTACTGCGGCGACGATCACGAGATCGACGACCCGCGCTCCCAGAGCTCCGTGATCGAGGCGCACCTCACGCGCTGAGCGCAGTTGTCCCCCTCGTGGGAGGGGGTCTCCTCGAATAAGCCTCACTCGCGCCACCCGCCGACGACCCCTTCCGACAATGGGGGCGCGGGGCTCTCCCCGCGCCCACGACCGCACGTCCGGGAGGCCCCCCTTGATCGGCGACCGAACCACTCACGAGAACCCGGGGCGTCCCGCCTCCCTCCTGCGTCGCGGTGTCCTCGCCGCCGGTGCGATCGGGGCGGTCGGCGCCTGGAGCGCCGCCGCAGCCCCCGCCGCCGAGGCCGCGGTCACGATCTCGCAGGGCGAGCTCGACCGGATCGCCGTGGTCGCCTCCGCCGCCCGCTTCTCGGGCATCGACGCGACCGGCGCGACGGACTCGAGCGCCGGCCTGCAGAAGGCGATGAACGCCGTCCCCGAGGGCGGCCTGCTGGTGATCCCGACCGGCACCTACCTCGTCGGGGCCTCGCTCTACCCGCGGCTCGCCAAGTCCCTGCGGGTGAGCGCGCACGGGGCGACCCTCGTCGCCACCTCGTCGAAGCCGATCTTCTCGGTCTCCGGGGCCTACGGCACCGTCCTCCCCGTCACCGCCGTGACGATCGCCGCTCCGGCCGGAGCCTCCGCCGTGTCGCAGCTGAGCGTCGGCGGCACACCGGACTGGGCTTCAGGCACGATCGTGAAGATCGTCTCGGACGACCCGATCCCGGAGCGCCGGCCGGGGGACGGCGTCGTCGAGTCCCGCCTGGGCGAGTTCGCGGTCGTGCGCTCCTCCTCCGGATCGACGGTGGTGCTGGGCGGAGTGCTCCGCGAGACGTACAGCACCAACATCCGGGTCGCGCAGATCTCGGACCAGACCTTCTCGATCGAGGGAGGCACCCTGATGGTCGCGGCCGCGCGGGCGACCGCGTCGAACGAGCCCCTCGTCTACTTCTCCCGCCTGCGCTATCCGCAGCTGCGCTCGGTGACGGTCACCCGCGCCTCGGGGCCGGTCTTCCGCTTCACCTCCTGCTACGGGTACCTCGTCGAGGACGCGGTCGTGCGGTTCGCGACCGACGACGCGGGCTCGTCGATCCTCGGGTACGGCGTCTCCGACGTCGGGAGCAGCTTCGGCCAGGTCGACCGCGGCGTGTACTCGCATGTGCGCCACTCCTACTCCGACGACACCAACCGCGTCGCGGCCAACAGCGATCTCTCCGGCTACGGCCGCACCTACGGCACGGTCGTCTCGGGAGTGAACGCACTGATGACCACCTCGAGCGCCTTCGACACGCACCACTGCTCGGAGGGAGTGGCCTTCATCGGCTGCACGGCCACCTCCGGCATCGGCCAGGGCAGCCAGGGGCAGTCCGGGTACCAGCTGCGGGGGATCGGGCACCGGGTCGTGGACTGCACGGCCCGCTTCGTCGAGAACGGCGTGATCGTGCAGGACGAGGCCAAGGGCGGGGACTCGCGCTCGCATCAGATCAACGGATTCCGCGCGTTCGACGCCCGGGGAGCCGCGGTGCGCGTCGTCCGTCGACCCGCCGGGCACCCGAGCGCCGGCGTCTTCGACCCCTCGCCGACCGTGACGGCCTCGGACATCTACGCCGAGCGAACCGGAGCGCTGCTGGTCAGCTACAACGCCTCGGTCGTGCTGGCCGGAGGCGTGTTCCGCGCGGGCGCGAGCAATCCCGGCACAGGCGATTACCACGGCATCTACTCCGAGAACAGCCTGCTGCGGATCCGCGACACCATCCTCGACTTCGAGGCCAACACCTCCGGCACGCCCCGGCCCATCGGCTCGGGCAGCACAGCGGGCGCGGTCCCGGGTCAGCAGCGCACGGAGATCGACGGACTGGAGGTGCGCAGCACGCCCGACGTGGTCGCCCGCACCTGGGGCGTCTTCAGCGGAACGGATCACCTGGTGCGCGCCCGCAATGTGCGGTTCAGCTACCCGTTCCGCTACATGCCGGGGGAGAACCTGTCGCCCCAGTCGTCCATCGAGTGGCGGTGCGACGTGCCCGCCGACGGAGGGACCGAGGTCGCCACGTCCGGCGTCTTCGTCTGGGGCAACAACGAGGTCACGACGACCCAGAAGCGCCTGCCGCTCTCACCCGACCCGGTGATCATGGTGCGACTGGTGTCCACGAACACGCTCACGATGGCGGCCCTGCCTTCGGGCTCCGTCTTCGGTCAGCGGCTGCACCTGCTGCACGCCGGGGCGCGTCCGGTCACCGTGCGCCACGGTGCGGCGGGCGGTACCGCGCTCACCGGTGGTCAGGACGTCGCCGTCGATCCGGGCGGGCAGCTGCTGCTGTTCTGGGACGGCGGTGCCTGGCGGCAGTCGGTCTAGCCGTCCGGCTGCACGGTCGGCCGGCGTCCGATCGTGCGCCGCGTCAGCGGGGGAGGTGCTGCCGGCGCCGCTTCGGCGATTCGGCCTTCGACGGCGGCACCGGAGGCGTCTTCGCGCGACGGGCCGCGATGGCCACGGCGAAGACCAGCGGCCAGAGCGCGAGGGGCACGCCGGGGTTCGAGAAGTGGCTGTGGATGGTGGAGATCACCACGAGCACGACCAGCAGGATCGCGACCGGGAACACGGCCGCGGCTCCGAGCATCCGGCGGGAGCGGAGCACGACGGCGAACGCGACCAGCAGCAGGATGACCTCGGGGAGGAGACCGAGGACCCCGCTCGCGATCAGCGTGCGCATCCACTCGGACTCGGGCGACACCCACACCAGCGAGGACGGCCGCACGGGCCAGCCCTTGTCGACGGCCGAGTAGACCTGGGTGCCCCAGCCGCTGAGCGGACGCTCCGCGATGGCGGGGAGGGTCTCCGTCACCCAGATGTTGACTCGGTAGCCGATGGTCTGCGGCAGCCAGGAGTACTGGGCGATCGCGTACTGCGACTGCCCGGACTGCTGCTCCAGGCGTGCGGCGATGCTCTGCCCGAGCACGAGCCATCCGGCCACCAGCACGGCCACCCCCGAGAGCACCAGGACGGGGCGGGCCTTCAGCCGCAGGGCCGTGAGAGCCAGGATGACCGCTGCGGCGCCGATCGTCGCGAAGGTCAGCGTCGTGACGGCGCCCGCGAAGAGCACGGTGAGGGCCGCGACCGGCCAGGGGGCGAGCTTCGTGCCCGTGGAGCTGATGATCAGGTCGACACAGGACGCCGCGATCACGCAGGCGAGGTACCCGCCGAGAGCGGTCCAGTGGCCGATCGTCGACGTGCCCCGGATGTCCCAGCCGCTCGAGAGCCGCTCGGCGAGACCGCCGGAGCTCGTGATCTGCACCAGCACCTCGTTGACGCCGGGCACGCGCAGCAGCTGCGCGATCGCGATCAGCGCGACGAGCACGCCCGGTGCGCTGAACCCCCGGAGGAACGGCGCCAGGTCCGACGGAGCGCGGACGACCATCCGGACCGGGAAAGTGGCCGCATAAGCGACACCGACAGTGAGGAGCACGCCGATGAAAGGCGAATGCCTCAACTCGCCCGAATTCACGAGCTCGAGCATTCCCCAGGCGATGAGGAGAAGAAGGAAGGAGTAGTCGAGAGAAGTCAGTCTCACTCGGGCGAGAGGAGCCCTGTCCTTCCAGAGGAGTGCCGTGAGGAAGGACAGCCCCACGAGCAGCATGCTCACTCCCTGGAAAGGGCCGAGAGCGTTGACCTGGACTCCGACGAGTCCTGCCGCGGAGCCCAGGAGCACGCCCACCAGAAGCGGCCGTCTCGCTCGTCGAGGATCGCTCGAGGGCATTCCGCGTCGCGCGACTCTCTGCCGCCCGTTGGGGGGGACAAGCGCTGATCGATTGTTCGAGATGGGATCGTCTTCCGTCGAGAGCGCGGGCGCCGCTCGCTAGCGGGGATATCACGCGGTGAGGCAGATGTGCCGAGTGCCGTTAGTCTAGGTCGGCGTCGTGATTCTCGCATGCCGCAGGACGAGGAGAGCATACTTCTGTGCCGAAGATCGACGTGGTCCACTGGAATCCCGCACAGCCGATCAGTCGCGCCCCCTGGGCCCGATTCGTGCCGATCCGCAGGAGAGTCGACAACTTCGGCGATCTGCTCGGCCCGATGATCGTGGAGCGGATCCTGCAGCGCGAGGGGATCTCACCCGGCTCCGCACCCGAGCGCCGCCGACTGCTCGCCGTGGGGTCGATCCTCAAGCTCGCCCGCGACGGGGACACCCTGTGGGGCATCGGGGCGAACGGCAAGTCGCTGGACGCACGGTTCGACTTCACCGACCTCGACGTCCGGGCCGTCCGCGGTCCTCTGACCCGCGGTTTCCTCCGTGCCCGGGGCATCGCCGTCCCCGAGGTCTACGGCGACCCGGGTCTGCTCGTCGGCACCCTCTGGGGTCGTGACGAGCTGCGCCGCGGCACTCCCGACCGCCGGGTGACCGTCCTCCCCAACTTGAACGATCTTCGTCGGATGCGCGCCGACGGGACCGCTCCGCGGGCGGAGGACGGCCTCGTCGAGCCGACGCGCCCCGTCCTCGAGGTGCTGGGCGCGATCGCGGCGAGCGACCTCGTCGTCGGTTCGTCCCTGCATGCGATCGTCGTGGCGGAGTCGCTGGGTATCCCGGCTCGGCTGGTGGCCTCGGCGAGCGAGCCCGACTTCAAGTACCGGGACTACTACGAGGGCTCCGGACGCGCGGGCTTCACTCCGGCCGCGACCGTCGCCGAGGCGATCCAGGCGGGGGGCGAGCCGCCCCTGGACTGGCGTCCGGACGCGCTGCTCGAGGCCTTCCCGCGCGATCTCTGGGGGAGCGTCGTCGAGGCTGCGCGGTGACGATCGCCGGTGACGCCGCCCGCGGCGCCGCTGCCACGCTCGGTGGGCAGTGGATCCGCTTCGTCCTGCAGCTGGGCGCGCTCGCGGTCCTCGCGCGGCTTCTGAGCCCGGACGACTACGGAGTGGTCTCCATGGTGCTGGCCATCGCCGGAGTCGCGACGCTCCTGGGCGACTTCGGCCTCTCCATGGCGTCGATCCAGTCCAGCGACGTGACCGACGCCCAGCGCAACAACCTGCTCTGGATCAACGTCCTCCTCGGGCTGGTGCTGGGCGGGATCGTGTTCCTGCTCGCGGTACCGATCGCGGCGTTCTACGGGCGCGACGAGCTCGTCCCGGTCTGCCAGGCGCTGTCCGCGGTGTTCGTGGTCAACTCCGTCACGGCCCAGTTCAAGGCCGAGGTCTCCCGCCGCTTCCGGTTCCGCTGGCTCGCCGCCTCCGATGTGCTCGCGCAGCTCGTCGCCTCCACGGGCGCGGTCCTGCTCGCGCTGTCGGGAGCGGGCTACTGGGCCCTCGTCGCCCAGCAGCTGCTGGTCGCGGTCACGACCCTGGTCGTCCTGGTGATCGGTGCCGGCTGGCTGCCCGGCCTGCCCTCGCGCACGCAGGGCATGCGTGCGTTCCTCGGCTTCGGCGCGAACACGGTCGGGGTGCAGCTGGTCAACTACATCAGCGGCAACGCCGACAGCGTACTGATCGGTCGGGTCTGGGGAGCCGGCGCGCTGGGCGTCTATGACCGCGCCTACCAGATCTTCCGGATGCCGCTCCAGCAGATCGCCGCGCCCATGACCAGGGTCGCCTTCCCCGTGCTCTCGCGGATGAAGGACAGCCCGGAGTTCGAGCGGTACGTGCAGCGGGCCCAGCTCGTGCTCGCCTACGTCATGGGAGGAGTCTTCTTCGCGGCAGCCGCGCTCGCCGACCCGATCATCGAGATCGCGCTCGGCCCCGGCTGGGACGAGTCGAAGACGATCTTCCGGATCCTCGCGATCGGCGGCGTCTTCCAGGCGCTGGGGTTCGTCTACTACTGGGTGTTCCTGGCGAAGGCGCTGACCGGGCTCCAGCTGCGGTTCAGCATCGTCTCGCGCTCGCTCATGGTCGTCTTCATGGCGATCGGAGTGGTGTGGGGGCCGATCGGCGTCGCGATCGGCAGCACCGCCGGCCTCGTCCTGAACTGGGTGGTGCTCTCGTTCTTCGCCGTGCCGCGCGCCGGCATCGACGTGAGGGCGCTCCTCCTGCAGGCCTGCCGTCCGCTCGCGCTCGGGGTCGCGATCGTCGTCGTCTCGTTGCCCGCGCTGGCGCTGACCGCCGGGCTCGGCGCCCTGGGCCAGCTGCTGATCGTGGGCGCGATCGACCTGGCGATCGCCGGGCTCGCCGTCCTCCTCCTCCGGGCCTACCGGGAGGACGCGCGGCTCCTCCAGCGGACCGTCCTGGCGATCCGCCGACGCTGAGGTCGCGGTGGGCGCCCGGCCCGGGCGCCCCGGCGGTCAGAGGGTCAGCGACCTGCGGAGCCCGGCGAGGCGCTCCCGCCCGACAGCGAGGTCGGCCAGGAGCCGGTCCCTCTGACCGAGCAGTGCCTGCGCCCGCTCCACGGCGTCGGTCTCGCCGGTGACGTCCTTCTCAGCGAAGGCCACCGGCAGGGTCGTGACTGCGGCGAACGTGCGGCGCACCTTCTCCGGGTCGCTCGTGGTGAAGCCGATCGGGACGGCGCCCTCGGTCATCCCGAGGATGAGGGCGTGGATCCGGTCGCTGACGACCGCGGCGCAGTCGCGGTAGAGCTCGCGCACCCGCTCCTCGTGGTCGGCGTGCGAGACGGAGGCGTCCCAGCCCAGGACGGTGCCGTCCAGGTCACGGGCGAGCTCGGCGCAGCGCTGCTCGTCCTCCTGCATCTGATCGACGACGACGATGCGGGCGTCGAGCGAGCGGGCGAGTGCGCGCACCGTCCCGAGCCAGACCGCGGTCGGGGCCGGACGGTCGCCCCTCAGCGCGACGGCGATCGTGCGGCGCTGATCCGCGGGACGGAACCGCTCGGGCGCGCTGCCGAGCGCGAAGGCCCAGTCCGGAGCGACGGTACCGACGCCCAGATCGGCGCGGCTGTCGGGGTCGCGCCAGCTGGTCGTCCCGGTCAGGGAGAGCATGCGTCGGAACCACCGGCGGGGGAGGGATCCCTGGTCCCGCCGCAGCGCGATGCCGAGGGCGACGGGGCGGCCGCCGCCGAGGCGCGAGCGGGTCAGCAGCGCCGTCTGCCAGGCGGAGTTGACGAGGAAGCGGCGATCGAGGACCCATTCGCCCGCGTTCAGCGCGAAGCCCATGCGGGAGCCGCGCGGGCCGACGGCGAGGGCGGCGCGGAGCCAGCTCGAGCGGGAGTGGTAGATCACGTCCTCCGTGGACAGGCCCAGTCCCGAGATGTACGCGGAGTGGGTGCCGGCGTAGACGTGCAGCTGTCCCTGGTCTCGCAGTGCGTCGAGGTACGCCCGGCGGAGCACCGAGTCGCCCAGGTTCTCCTTCTGGCCGCTCGGGTTGACGAAGATGCGGGTGCTCATGAGGTCCCTCTTGTTCGGCGGGCACGAGCGACGGGGGCGTCGACCGCGAGGTGGTAGGCGCGGGCGTAGGACGCGCCGACGGCGCTCCAGTCGCGTCCCGCGAGGACGGGTCCCGACGCGGGGAGATCGGCGGTCGCGCGGACGGCGGCGAGCAGGTCGTCGCGGTCGATCCCGCCGTCGAACATGCGCACCCACTCCTGCCCGACTTCGTCGGCGAGCAGGACGTTCGCCGGGGTGCGCGGCACGAGGACGGGGCGGCCGAGCGACAGCGCGACCAGCAGGATGCCCGAGTTGTGCATCTCGGTGTAGGGGAGGACCACCAGCTGCGACGAGGTCATCTCGGCGACCATCTCCTCGTCCGGCACGAAGCCGAAGCGCGTCGCGACCCGGGCGTCGAGGGAAGCGGCCCGGGCGATCCGCTCGGCGAGGGCGGCGGGCGCCTTGCCGACGACGCCGAGGACGAGCTCCGGATCGTCCAGCTCCCGGAAGACCTCGACCAGGCGCTCGACGTTCTTGTAGGGCTCGATGCGGCCGAAGTACAGCAGGCGTCCCGGCTGCATCGGGGCGCTGTGCTCGAGCGGGAGCACCTCCCGGTAGTGGCCGTGCGGGATGAGGACGGAGCGTGCACTCCGCGGCACCGGCGTCACCCCCGTCAGGGTCACGAAGAGGTCCGTGCGCCGCTCGAGAGCAGACAGGAGCATCGTCTCGATGCGACCCCCGGGGGCGTGCGGCTCGAGGTTGTGCAGAGTGCGGACCACTTTTCCCCGAGAAAGCGACGATCGAGCGAGAAAGAGCGCGAACAATGCCGTCCGCGCCGCGGCTATCGGCTTCGATCTCCCTCTCATCAGGAATTCCGGCCAGTGGACGTGGAAGACGTCCCATCTGCCGATCAAAGCCTTTCTCCAGGAGAAGAAGGAGAAGTCGATCTCCTCGGGAGCGAAGCGCGTCACCTGGTCGACGAATCGTGTGGTTCCGTCCGGCGGAGCGACGGAGAGGAGGACTCGGACGGTATTCCTCTTCGGGGCCGGATCGGTCACGCGTCATTCCCTTTCGAAGTGTTCAGGATATGGAGTCCCATTCGGGAATCCGACGATTGTCGGTCGGACGAACGGGTGTCATGCCCTCGTCCCGCACTGTCTGTAATACTCGACGAACCGAGGTGAAGACTAATCGAACGGGTTCGCGGGCGAGGTGAACGATTCTCGCCGTCATGACCCCCCAATGGGTAGCCGAACCGGTCTCGGACCCGAATTCCCCGGTGTTACCGTCAAGTGATCCGTCTGGAGACCATCGCCCCGTGAAAGCACTGTATCTATCCGGCGCTCCGCGCCTGTCGACCAAGCCCTCCACCGAGAGTCTGGGCCCGCGCTCGCACATTCTCGGCGTGATCAACGGCTTGGAGCAGAGCGGCGTCCGGGTCGAGCGCTTCATCGTCGGCGACGCGATGCCGGAGGCGGTGCACGGGCAGGGGTCGGAGAGCCGCATGTCCGGCTCGCGCCTGTCCATCGTGGCGACCGACGTCTTCCGGCTGGTCTCCCGGGTGCGCTCGCGCTTCCAGCTGAAGCGCCGGGTCTCCGGGTCGACCGCCGACTTCGCCTACGAGCGGTACGCGCTCTTCCAGGAGCTCGGCTCCCTCGCCCGTCGCGCCACCGGGGCCGTCTGGGTCCTGGAGGTCAACGCCCTCCTCGCCGTCGAGGCGACCAGCGAGCGGCGGGCGACCACCAGCCGCGCTCTCGCCGAGTGGATGGAGGGACGCACTCTCCGCCGCGCCGATCTGATCGTCGCCGTCACGGACGCCCTCGCCGACCAGCTCACCGCCCGGTACGGCATCCCCCGGGAGCGCATCCTCGTCGTCGCCAACGGCGTCGACCACACCGTGCACCGCCCCACAGAGATCGTGGACGGGACCCGCACCCCGAGGATCGGGTTCCTCGGCACGCTCTACCCGTGGCAGAACGTCTCCTCGCTGATCGAACTGCTGGCCTCGCAGGACCTGGGCGAGGTCCACCTCGACATCGCCGGCGACGGACCGGTCCGCGCCGACCTGGAGAGGCAGGTCCACGAGCTCGGCCTCGCGGATCGCGTCACCTTCCGCGGACGGGTGCACCCCGACGACGTCCCCGCCTTCCTCGCCGGCGTCGACCTCTGCTTCGCCGGACACTCCAGCGCCAACGGCAGCTACTTCTCCCCGCTGAAGCTCTGGGAGTACCTCGCCGCGGGCAAGCCGGTGGTCGCGAGCCGACACGACGTGACGGCGGGCCTCCAGCGCGAGGGCTACCCCGTCGTCTGCTACGACTCGGCAGGAGAGGAGGACCTGCGCAGTGTCCTCACCGAGAGCGTCCGCTCGCTGCCGGAACTCTCCCGGGTCGCCGCCGACCGTCAGCGCGACGTCTGGGCCGAGCACTCGTGGGCCCGCCGCGTCGAGACCATCGTCACCTCCGTGAAGGAGACCGCATGACAGCCGCTGCGCGCACTGCGCTCCCCTTCGACCTCGGTTATGTGGACGCCCGGACCGCTCCGGAGATGATCGCCGAGATCCTCGCCGGCGAGCACCGCGGCCGCATCATCGGGAACCTGAATCTGCACGGGCTCTACATGGCGCAGACCGACGAGCACTTCCGCCGGTTCTGCGAGAAGGCCGACACCGTGCTGATCGACGGCTGGCCGATCCTGGCGCTCGCCCGAGGAACGGCGGTCGACTCGCCTCTGACTCCCCAGCACCGCATCGGCAGCACCGACTGGCTGTTCCCGCTGATCGAGAACGACGAGCCTCTGGTGGTGGTCGCCGTGGGCGGCACGCCGGAGTCCTCGGCCAAAGCGGCGGAGGCGGTCGCCGCCCGCACGTCCCGGATGACCTGGCTCGCGTACGACGGATTCGACCAGCAGTGGCACGGCATCGGCGAGGAGCGGCCGCTCGCCGAGTCGCTCGCCCGTGCCGATCTCGTCCTGGTCGGGATGGGCATGCCCCGCCAGGAGCGCTGGATCCTGGAGAACCGGGACCTCGCCCCGCGGGCGGCGTTCGCGAACGTGGGGGGCTGCCTCGACTACATCGCCGGCACGCAGGCGCTCGCCCCGCGGTGGATGGGCGCCCTGGGCGTGGAGTGGCTGTTCCGCCTGGCGCGCGACCCGCGCCGCCTCGCGGCCCGCTACCTCCTCGAGCCGCTGCAGCTGCTCCGCATCGTCCTGTCCGGTCGGTCCCGCGCGAAGCGGACGCCCGGCCCGTGCGACTCTCCGCGGCCTTCCGGCCGGGTGTCGACCGGAGTCGGTCCGCACTGATCCCCGCCGGCGGGCCGCCTCAGGCCTGAGCGGAGTACTTCTCCTCGGTGGCGGCCTTCGCGGGGCGCCACCAGTCCTCGTTGGCGCGGTACCAGTCGATGGTGGCGGCGAGTCCGGCGTCGAAGTCGGTGTAGCGGGGGCGCCAGTCGAGTTCGGTGCGCAGGCGGGTGGAGTCGATGGCGTAGCGGAGGTCGTGTCCGGCGCGGTCGGTGACGTGGTCGAAGGCGTCCTCGGGTTGTCCGAAGGCGGTGAGGATGCGGGTGACGACGTCGAGGTTGCTCTTCTCGCCGTCGGCGCCGATGAGGTAGGTCTCGCCGATCTCGCCGCGGTCGATGATGGCCCAGACGCCGGTGTTGTGGTCGTCGACGTGGATCCAGTCGCGGACGTTGGCGCCGGTGCCGTAGAGCTTGGGGCGGATGCCGTCGATGGCGTTGGTGATCTGGCGGGGGATGAACTTCTCGACGTGCTGGTAGGGGCCGTAGTTGTTGGAGCAGTTGGAGATCGTGGCGCGCACGCCGAAGGAGCGCACCCAGGCGCGCACGAGGAGGTCGCTGGCGGCTTTGGTCGAGGAGTAGGGGCTGGAGGGGTTGTAGGGGGTGTGCTCGGTGAAGCGCGCGGGGTCCTCGAGCTCGAGGTCGCCGTACACCTCGTCCGTCGAGATGTGGTGGTACCGCACGTCGTGCGCGCGCACCGCCTGCAGGAGCGCGAAGGTGCCGATGACGTTCGTCGCGAGGAAGGGCGTCGGGTCGTGCAGGGAGTTGTCGTTGTGCGACTCCGCGGCGAAGTGGACCACCAGATCCGCATCAGCGACCAGCCGGTCCACCAGCTCGGCGTCGGCGACGTCGCCCTCGACCAGCCGCACGCGGTCGGCGACGGGGGCGAGGGAGTCGCGGCTGCCCGCGTAGGTGAGCTTGTCGAGCACGGTGATCCGCGCGTCGGGACGCTCGCGCAGGGTCAGGTGGACGAAGTTGCTGCCGATGAAGCCGGCACCGCCGGTGACGAGGATCCGCACGGGTTCTCCTGGAGGTCGGGAAGGTCGGGGGAGGCCGGGCTCAGCGGCCCGCGTTCACGCCTTCGAGGCTGAGCAGGCGGTGGAGGTAGGCGCCGTATCCGCTCTTGACCAGCGGTGCGGCGAGCTCGGCGAGGCGGGCGTCGTCGATCCAGGAGTTGCGCCAGGCGATCTCCTCAATGCAGCCGATCTTGAACCCCTGCCTCTGCTCGATCACGCGCACGAACTCGGTCGCCTCGATCATCGAATCGAAGGTCCCGGTGTCGAGCCAGGCCGTTCCCCGATCGAGCACCTGGACGTTCAGCCGCCCCGCCTCGAGGTAGCGCTCGTTGATCGTCGAGATCTCGAGCTCGCCGCGGGCCGAGGGCGTGATCGTCTTCGCGATCGCCACGACGTCGTTGTCGTAGAAGTAGAGGCCGGGCACGGCGTAGTTGCTCCGCGGCTGCTCGGGCTTCTCCTCGATGGAGACGGCTCGGAAGTGCTCGTCGAACTCGACGACTCCGTAGGCGCGCGGGTCGGCGACCTGGTAGGCGAAGATGACGGCGCCCTCGATCGTGGTGTTCGCCGCGAGGGCGGTGCCCAGGGCGGTGCCGTGGAAGATGTTGTCGCCCAGAACCAGGGCGACGGACTCGTCACCGATGAACTCCTCGCCGATCAGGAACGCCTGCGCGAGCCCGTCGGGGGAGGGCTGCACGGCGTACTCGATCCGCATGCCCAGGCTCGACCCGTCGCCCAGCAGGGCGCGGAACTGGTCGTTGTACTCGGGGGTCGTGATCACGAGGACCTCGTCGATCCCGGCCATCATCAGCGTCGACAGCGGGTAGTAGATCATCGGCTTGTCGTAGATCGGCATCAGCTGCTTCGAGATGCCCTTGGTGATCGGCCACAACCGCGACCCCGAACCACCCGCGAGGACGATGCCCCTCATCGGAGCAGCCCCGGGTGAGGAGCGGCGGCGGGGGTCCGCTGCACCGCCGAGGGGAGCGTGAAGATCTGCGGGGAGAGGGTCACGGAGCCGACTCTATCGGCGGCGCCTCGGTGCCTCCGCATGCCGGTGCAGCGGGCGCGGAGCCCGTGGCGGGGACTGACGGTCCAGCGACCGCTGCCGACGCGATCCGACTCCGTGAGCGGCGCGCACGCCGCCCCCGCCTCCGTATCGCGCCTCCCTCTCGGAGCCCGCCGGGCACGGGGATAACTTCTCCGACGTCCGCGGCTCCGCCTGCCGCGACGGAGAGAGGTACCGCCCTGTGCACGAGGTCATCGACCAGCGGGACTCCGCGCTCCTCCCGTCTCCCGGTCCCTGCCGCCGATTCCCCCTGACGGGGGGAGTCCGCCCGTGCTGACCATCGGGATCGTCGCCCTCGATGCCTGGCACGCGGCTCCGCTCGAGCGCGCCTGGCGCCGCCGGGGACACCGCGTGGTCGTGGTGACCGGTGACCCGGAGGGGTTCAGCGGGGCGGAGCTCCGCCCCAGCGTGCTCGCCCGCTTCCTCGAGCCCGCCGGCCGGAGGGGCGCCGGGTCCGTCGGACTCGCCGTCGTCACGCGCCGGGCCCGCCGACTGCTCGCCCCGGAGCGGCCCGACCTCGTGGTGGCTCTCCCGGGGACGGCCGTGGAGCTCGCCGGGCTCGCTCCGACGACCGTCCTCCTGGCCGACGACCTCCCGGCGCTCCCGCGCCTCCGGTTCGAGGAGGAGCGCCGCGGTGCTGTCGTCGTCACCCCGACGGAGCGGCTCGCGTCCGCCCTCGCGGGAACGGTCGTGCCCCTGGGCCTGCCGGACGCGTCGTTCCCGACACCGTCCGCCCCCGACGGGCCCCTCCGCTTCGCCGCCGTGGGAGCCTCCGGTCTCGACCGGGGCGCCGAGCGGCTCGATCTCCTCGCCCGGCTGGACCGCACCGAGTACGTCACCGTGATCGACGACGGCGGCGGCATCGCCGACGACCTCGCGTCGGGGCTGCGCTCCGTCGGCGAGCAGGACCGCGACGGCGTCGTCGAGGTGCTCCGCTACTCCCACGTGTACGCCCACCTGACGCCGTCGACGACCGGCGCGGCCGCCGGACTCGACGCGCTGGCGAGCGGGCTGCCGGTCCTCGCGATCGAGTCGAGCGTCCTGGCCGATCTCTGCGCGGCGGGGGCGGGCGTGGTCCTCTCCGACGACGCGACGCGCGAGGAGTACGAGGACGCCCTCCACCGGCTCCGACGCGAGTGGACGGCTCTCTCCCGGGGGGCCGCCGAGCTCGCGCGGGAGCGCCCGTGGTCCGTCGCGGCCGAGGAGATCCTCGCCCTCGCGGAGGGACGCGTCCGTGTCGCCTGAACCGGTCCCGGCTGTCGGCGCCTCCGCCGACGTGATGCTGCCGAACGCCGTCGCCCTGCGCCTGGCCGCCGTGTTGGTGCAGTACACCCTGCGGACGCACGGCGTCCGCAGCCTCGTGGTGAAGGGCGAGGGTCTGCACCGCCAGGGGATCCGCGCGCCGATGACGTCGGCCGACGTCGACCTCTGGGTCGACCCCGAGCGCTTCGACGAGGCTCTCGGGCTGCTCGCCTCGATGGGCTGGCGCCGCCGCGCCGAGGCTCTCAGCTGGACGCTCTTCGTCGACCACTCGATCACGCTCGTCCACCCCTCGTGGCCGTGCGACGTCGATGTCCACCGCTCCTTCCCGGGTGCCTTCGAGGAGGAGCGGATCGTCTTCGACCGCCTCTGGGCGGCCGCCGAGGATCTGCCGCTGAGCGACGAGACCCTGCGGATCCCCGGGCACGCGCACCATCTCGTGCTGCACGCCCTGCACCAGCTGCGCAGCGCGCGCTCCGCCTCGGCGACCACGGTGCTGGCGATTCTGGAGGCGCACGGCGCCGGCCTTCCGAGCGAGGAGCGCGAAGCGATCCGCGACGCGGCCGTCGAGCTCGGCGCGCAGACGCCGATGACGGAGCTCCTCACCTCCTGGGGAGTCCCAGCCGCGCCAGAGGAGCGCTACCGGCAGGCCCAGACTCTCTGGGACGTGCGCCGCAGCTCCGACCGGCACACCTTCAACTGGCTGCACGCCGTGGCGTCCGCTCCCTGGCGCCTGAAGGGAGGCCTGCTGCTGAGAGCCGCCTTCCCCACCCGCGCGGATCTCGAGGCGAGCCATCCCGAAGCGACGACGGTCCGACGTCGGCTCCGGCTTCGGGGGGAGCGGACCCTGCGGGCGCTCCGCGGCCTCCCCTCCGCCCTCACCGGTTTCGCCCGGTTGGCGCTGAGCGGCCGCAGCGAGGCGCAGGGCCCGGCGTCCTCGTTCGAGGCGATCGCGGCGACCACGGCGCCGGTGAGCGACCTCCCGGCCTCGTCCGATCCCGCGGCGAGCGCCGTGCATCCGGTGGAGGCCTCCGCCGAGGCGCAGGGTGGCAGCGCGCCGCCGGCCCAGCGCTTCGCCGTCGAGCGCACGGACCGTCAGGTCTACGTGCTCGACCTGTCCCGCCCGTCGGTGCCCCCGATCGTGCTCTCGCTGAGCGCCGCCTCGGTCTTCGAGGCCGTGATCCGGCAGCGCCGGCCCCGGGACGAGGTCGTCGACCTCCTCGCCGATCACTACGATGTCGACCGCGGGACGATGGGCCGCGACGTCGACGCCGTCCTGGCCGAACTCGACGTCCGCTTCCCGGGTGCGGTTCCCGACGGGGCGCTCTCATGAGGGCCGCCCGTTCCCGATCCCTGCGGATCCTGCACGTCCTCGACTCCTTCGAGGACGGCGGAGCGCAGCGTGTGGCACTCTCCCTGGGCGCGTGGAGCCGCGAGCACGGCTGCGAGACCGCCTACTGGGGGCGTCCCGGGCCGCTCAGCGACCGCGCCGCGCAGGAGTCGCCCGTCTTCGTGGTGCCGAGACCCGGACAGGGCTTCGCGGCCGATCTGCGCGAGCTCGCACTCGCCGTCCGCCGGTTCCGCCCGCACGTCCTGCACGCCCACCAGCGCCGCGAGGCTCTGCTGGCCCTCCTCGTCGGCGCCGCGCTCGGTGTCCCCGTGGTCGAGCACGCGCACACCGAGCTGCCCGGGATCGACCGTCGAGCGCTCTCCTTCCGCTCCCGGCGGGTGTTCGCCGTCTCCGCCTCTGTGGGGCGGATGGTCGTCGAGGGCTACGGCCGCCCGCAGGATCGCGTCGTGGTCACCGGCAACGCCCCGGCGAACGTCACCGCGGAGCCCGCGCTCGCGCCGGAACTCGCCGAGCCGGTCGTCCGCGTCCTCGGCATCGGGCGGCTCGCGGAGCAGAAGGACCCGGTCCGCTTCCTCGCGGCCGTCGAGGCCCTCGCCCGGGTCCGGCCCGTCACCAGCACCTGGCTCGGCGATGGTCCGATGCTGCCGGTGCTGCGCGAGCGCGCCCGGGGAGCCGGGGTGGTCGACTTCGCCGGTCCGTCGGCGGACGTGACCGGAGCGCTGGACGCGGCGCACCTCCTCCTGTCGACCTCGCGGTGGGAGGGGACTCCGCTCGTGATGCTGGAGGCGATGGCCCGCCGTCGCCCGGTCGTGGCGACCGACGTCGGCGGTGTGGGTGAGCTGCTCGCCGACGGTCGGGGCCTCCTGCTCCCCGCCGACGCCGACGGGGAGCGGATCGCCGAGCTCCTCGCCGCCGCTCTGGAGCGACCCGAGGGGCTCCTGATGCAGGCCGACCGCGCGAAGGCGTGGGTGGACGAGGCCGCCTCGCCCGACGCCGTCTTCGGACCCGTCGTCGCCGCCTACCGCGAGCTCGGGGGCCGACGGTGAGCGGGGGCGTGCACTCGGTGACCGTCGTGGCTCCCTGCTACAACGCGATCGCCCGGCTCGACGGCTTCCTCGCGCGGCTCGCACTCACTCTCGGACCGGGGACGCGGGTCGTCCTCGTCGACGACGCGTCCTCGGACGGCACGGCGGAGGTGCTCGAGAAGTGGGCCGAGGGACGCGAGGACGCCCGGGTCCTGCTCCTCGAGCAGAACGGCGGCGTCGCTGCCGCCCGGAACCGCGCCCTCGACGGCATCGACTCCGAGTTCGTCTGGTTCGTGGACGTCGACGACGAGTGGGACACGGAGATCCTCCGGACCCTCACCGCCGAGGCCGAGCGGACGGCGGCCGACGTCGTCGTCTGCCGGGCGCTCTACCGCACCCGGCAGTCGACCTCCGGACGTGTGATCGACGGCCTCGACCGGCGCGAACTGGTCTCGTCCGAACTCGCTCTCGAGCGGATGGCGTCCGGGCGCCTGCACGGCTTCCTCTGGAACAAGCTCTTCCGCCGCGCCGTCCTGCAGGAGGAGCTCTTCCCGCGCTTGAGCTCCCAGTCCGACTTCGTCGGCGTGCTGCGGGCGGTCCAGGCGTCGGAACGGGTGCTCTTCGTGCCGGAGGTCCTCTACTCCTACGTCCACACGGCGTCCTCGATCACCCGTCGGCGCGACCCGGACCTCCGGAACCTCCTGGTCTGCGCCGAGGAGATGCGCGCAGCGCTCGCCCGCACGTTCGAGGAGGTGCCGCGCCCGCTGTCGGACTGGTTCACGACCTGGTTCTACGCCGTCCCCGTCGCGCTCACCCCGATCCGCCAGAACTCCGACCCGGCGCTCGTCGAGACCGGCGTCCGGCTCGGGTCCGAGGCGCTGCGCGACGTCCGCGTGCTCCGCTCCGCGCGGTCGCCGCGGCTGCTCGTCCTGGGGCTGGTGCTCAAGCACGTCCCCGCCGCCTTCACGGCGCTCAGCCGGATCCTCTACACCGTGCACGACACCCGCCGCCGGCTCTCCGATCGGAGGAGCACCCGGTGGACGACGTGACCGTCCCCGTGAAGGCCGCCGCGGCCCACCCCTTCCGCACACCCGCTCCATTCCCTCCCTCCCGCACCGACCCCCGAGGAGCATCGGCATGACCTCCTACATCACCGGCCGCATCGAGCGGATGCCGGCCAGCATCACCACGCTCGACGAGGCGGCGGAGGCCGTGCTCGAGCTGTCCCGGAGCGGCCGCGACGAGCTGGTCGTCACGCCGAACACCGATCACTTCGTGCGCTGGAAGCACTCGGGCGAGTTCCGGCGGTACTACGGCCGGGCGTCCCTCGTGGTGCTCGACGGGGCTCCTCTGGTCTGGCTGGCCCGCTCGTACGGCCACCGCACGGCGAGCCGAGTGACGGGCATCGACCTCTTCACCGAGGTCTGCCGCCGCTCAGCGCTCGAGGGTGCGCCGGTCGCTCTCATCGGCGGACGCCCCGGAGTCGGCGATCGCGCAGCCGCCGAGCTGCAGCAGCGCTTCGCCGGGCTGCAGGTGCCGGTCGTCGTCGCGCCGGAGCCGGCCGAGCTCGCGGACGACGCCTACCTCGCCCGCCTCTCCTCGACCCTGCGCGCGGCCGACGTCCGCATCGTCGCGCTCTGCCTCGGCTCCCCGAAGCAGGAGGAGGTCCGCGAGCGCCTGCTCGCCGTCGGCGGCACGGGAGCGGTGTGCCTCGGCGTCGGCGCCGCCGTGGACTTCCTCGCCGGCGAGATCCCGCGGGCGCCGCTCGTGGTGCAGCGCCTCGGCCTCGAGTGGGCGCACCGGCTCAGCCGGGAGCCCGGCAGGCTTTGGCGGCGCTATCTGGGCGACGCCGTGCGGGTGCTGCCGAGCGTGGTCGCGGCCCTCCGCTACCGGGTGCGCCGTGCCGTCCGCTGAGCACGCGGGAGTCGCCGCCGCCGCCGAGAGGCCGCTGGTCCTGGTCTGGAAGCGCGCGTGGCTGCAGGACTCCGAGACGTTCGTCCGCAATCAGATGCACGGACTCGAGCGCTGGCGCGCCCTCGGAGTGGGCCTCGAGCGCACCGGCTCGGGCGTCCTCCACGACCGCACGGACATCGTCCTGCACGATCCGATCACCCCTCGCGGGCGGCGGTCCCTCCTCCTGCGGTGGTTCGGAGTGTCACGACGGCTCGACGCGATCGTCGATGAGCACCGGCCCGCCCTCATCCACGCGCACTTCCTCATCGACGCCGTCTCCATCGCGCGGTACGCACGGAGGAGGCGCCTCCCGCTCGTCGTGACGGGGCACGGCTACGACGTGACCAGCTGGCCGCTCGCGACCGGAGCTCCGCGCCTGCTCCGACCCCTCGCCCGCGCTCACCGCGCCCTCGAGGCCCGCGCCGTCTTCCGCACCGCGCACGCGGTGATCGGGGTCTCCCGCTTCATCACCGACGGGCTCCTGCGCCTGGGGGCGGACCCGCGGCGCACCGGAGTGGGCTACATCGGCGTCCCGACCTCCCGCCCCGAGGCCGCACCGGCTGCGGAGCGCGCGGGAATCGTCTTCGTCGGACGCCTCACCGACAAGAAGGGCGTCCCGGATCTGCTCGAGGCGGTCGCCGCCCTCCCCGGACCGATCCGCGACGTCCCCCTGACCGTCGTCGGCGACGGCCACCTGCGGGAGGCGCTCGTCGAGCAGGCGGCGCGGCTGGGCCTGCAGGTGACCTTCACCGGCTCCCTGCCCCCCGCCGAGGTCGCTCGCCTCCTCGCCGGCGCCGCGGTCTTCTGCGCACCGTCTCGGACCGCGGCGACAGGCGACTCCGAGGGCTTCGGCATGGTCTTCCTCGAGGCCGCGCTCGCAGGCGTCCCTGTCGTCTCGTACCGCCACGGCGGCGTCCCGGAGGCGGTCCAGGACGGCGTCACCGGGCTGCTCGTCCCGGAGGGGGACGTGCCCGGCCTGACCGGGGCGCTCGCCGCCCTGCTCCGGGACCCGGACCGCGCGGAGCGGATGGGCGCGGAGGGGCGGGAGCGCGTGCTCGCCTCGTTCGACCTCGCCGAGCGGATCCGCGACCTCGAGGACCTCTACGACCGGGCGGCCGGCCGATCGATGCCGACGACGACGGACGGAGATCGCGGATGAGCCGCGCCGAGCACCGCGCCGACGATCCGCGACCGGGCCTGCGTCCGGCCTCCGCCGGGCGGGAAAGGTGAGCCTGCGCCGGAGCACCGTCGACGCGACCGCCTGGACGGCGGTCTCGTTCGCCGTCGCGCTCGTCGTGCAGCTCGGGCAGTTCGCGCTCCTGGCGAGACTGCTGGACCCCTCCGAGATGGGGATCATCGCGATCGTCGCCCTGCTCAACGCGTTCGTCGACATCTTCCTCGGCATGGGGGTCGCCCAGGCGATCATCCAGCGCCGACGGGCGACCAGCTTCGAGCTCTCGTCGGTCTTCTGGCTCAACCTCTCCGTCGGGCTCCTGGTCACCGTCGCCGTCCTCCTGGGTGCCGCACCGATCGCCTCCCTGCTCGGGTCCGCCGCCGCGGCGCCGGTCCTCACCGTCGCCTCGCTCGTGTTCGTGGGCAGCGCAGCCGGGCAGGTGCCGAGAGCGGTGCTCGAGAAGGGGATCCGGTTCCGAGCGGTCGCCGTGTCCGAGACGATCGCTCTCATCGGCGGCTTCGCCGTGACGGTCTGCCTCGCGGTCTCGGGCGCAGGGGCGCTCTCCTACGCGTGGGGGCTCGTCGCGACCGCGGCTCTGCGCTCCGTGCTCGCCCTCGTGCAGGCCCGCCGCTGGTTCCGACTGCGGTTCCGGTTCCGGATCCGCGAGACCGCCCGCTTCCTCTCCTTCGGCGTCTTCCAGACCCTCGACGGCATCGTCAACTACCTGGGCTCGAACGCCGGCTCGCTCGCGATCGGCCGCCTGCTCGGACCGGCCCAGCTGGGCGGGTACACCCTGGGATACAACCTCGCCGTGAACCTTCCCGCGAGGGTCAACCCGATCGTGACGCGGGTGATGTTCCCGGTGTTCTCCTCGATCCAGCACGACCGCGAGCGCGTCGCGCGGAACCACCTCCGCGTCACCGCGGTGCTCAGCATGGCGAGCATCCCGCCGCTGATGCTGGTGGCGCTGCGCTCCGAGGAGATCGTGCGGCTGTTCTACGGACCCGGCTGGGGCTGGATCGCGGGCATGACGAGCGCACTGACGGTGGTGGGCGCGGTGCGGGCGATCGGCAATCCGGTCGGCTTCATCCTGATGGCGATGGACCGGGTGCGGTTCGGGCTGGTCGTGAACATCGTGAAGACCGCGATCACGGTCCCGATGATCGTCGGCGGGGGAGTGCTGTTCGGACTCGACGGCTTGATCGGCGGGCTGCTGCTCTCGAGCGCTCTCGGCTTCGCCGTCACCTGCGCCGTGCTGCGGGTGGTGCTCGGAGTGCGCCTCGGCGCGTTCCTGCGCGCGTGCGCCGCGGGGCCGCTGCTCGCCGCGCCGATGGCGATCGTGCTGCTCCTGCTCCGCATCCTCCCCGAGGGCGCGCCCCTGCGGCTGCTCCCGGTGGAGCTGGCGCTCGCGGGCCTCGTGCTGGGAGCGACCGCCCTCCTGGCGCCGGGGCGCGACATCGCCGAGGCGCGATCGCTCGTCCTGTCACGACTGCCCGCCCGGTTCCGGCCCGGCGCCGCCGCCCCGGTCGAGGTCGCCGTGGTGCTGGCCGCCGAGGAGCGCTTCGACGGCAGCGGGGGAGCCGTGGCGACCTGGGTCCGCGAGACGGTGTCCCGGTCCTCGCTCCGGATCGCTGTGCACGCGCCGTGGTCGTCGGCGTCACCGGATGTGGACGTCCGGCCGCACCGCCTGTACCGGCGGATCTACGCGGTCCAGCGGCGCGCGGCACTCCTCCTGGCGCGTCGGCGCGACAGCGACCCGGGCGCCGAGCTGCGTCGGCTGTCCTTCGGTGGCCGCTTCTGGCTGCTGGTGCTCGCTCCGTCGCTGCGCCGTGTCCCGACGGTCTGGATCCACAACCGCCCCCGCTACGCCGTGCGCCTGCGCCGCCTGGGCTACCGGGGGCGGATCGTCGCACACCTGCACAACGACCTGCTCGATCACCTGCCGCCCGATCCCGCCGCGGCCCGGCGCTACCTCGACGCGGTCGACGAGTGGATCTTCTGCAGCGAGTTCCTGCGCGCCCGAGCGGTCGACCGGTACGGCCTGATCACCACAGCCGTCCTGTACAACGGGGTCGTCCCCCCGCCCGAGGTCCCGCCGGCGCCGATCGGCGGGACTGCGGAGGCGGTCTTCGCCGGGCGACTGGTGGCCGAGAAGGGAGCCCGCGAGGCCGTCGAGATCGTGAGGCGGATGCGGACCGAGCACGGCGCCGATCTGCGACTGGTCATCGCCGGCGCATCGGGCCTCGGGGACGATGCGACGCCCACCCCGTACGTCCGAGCGCTCGACGAGGCTGTCGCCGCCCTGCCCGGCGTCGTGCGCCGGCTCCCGTTCCTCCGGCACGAGGACCTGCTGGAGCTGTTCGGCTCCTCGGCGCTCCTGCTCTACCCCTGCCGCTGGGACGAGCCGTTCGGGATGGTGGTGGTGGAGGCGCTCTCGCGGGGGATCCCCGTCGTGACCGTCGAGCGCGGAGGCCTCCCCGAGATCCTGCGCACCTCCGACGGAGTGGTCGACGGATCCGTCCTCGTCCCGCCGGGCACGGAGGAGGAGGTCGCGGACGCCGTCCTCGCGGAGCTCCCCGCCCTCATCGCCTCGCTGCGCGATCCCCGGCGGCGCGCGGAGGTCGCTGCGGCGTCGCGGCGCCGAGCGGCGGACTTCGGCTGGCCGGGCATCGCCCGCCGCGCGGACGAGCTGCTGGCACACCCCCGTGGCTGACGCGCGGGACCGCCGCGCGCACGCGGATCGACGTTCCGCGCCAAGCCCGTCGAGGCTCGTGCCGCGCGATTAGTGTCGGCGCGACATGCCACCTGCATCCCCTCTCCCGCTCGCGTCCGCCGACGCCACCGCCTCTCCCGTGCTGCTCGATCCGCCTCCCGCTCCGGACCGGCGACCGCGGACGACCCTTCTGCCGCGAGAAGTCGGCCCGTCGTCCCGGAATCGGCGCGCCGCTCCTCCGCTCCGCCAGACGGAGGCCGCCACCGGCACCTCCGCGGAACGGCTCTGACATGGGCCGCCACGCCGACGACGCCCTCCTCCGCCGCCCGACCGCCTCTCATCCCTCCGTCATCGCCGCGACCCGCGTCACCGACGCTCCGAAGACCCGCGGGCTGCCGTCGCGCGCGCCGGCGGATCCCGCTCAGCGGCGGCACGAGCGGATCGTCCTCGTCTTCCTCGCAGTGCTCCTGGCGCTGAGCGTCGTGCAGCTCTACACCCTGGGCCCCGTCACCGCTCCGGTCGCCTGGAGCCTGCTCTTCCTCCCGTACTCCGTCGCCCGGCTGCGCGGCGGGCGGATCGACCGGTTCGTGGTCGTGGTCCTCCTCGTGATCGCCGGCACCCTCTTCGCGCTCACCTACTCCGGAGCACGCGCGGCCGCGCTGCGCGACGTGGTCTCCGTCGTCTCCTTCCTCACTCCGTACCTGGCCGTCCGCGGGCTCGGCGACGGCGCCTGGCGTGTCGTCGGCCGCGCCCTCGGCTGGGCGGCGCCCGTGTTCCTCCTCCAGGTGACGCTCACGATCCTCTTCCAGCTCGATCCCGTGCAGGAGACCGCCTACCTCCGGTGGCCGGACGCGGTGCTGTTCTCCGACATCTACGTGCGGGACATCTTCACGACGTCCTTCAACAACGTCCTGCAGGAGAAGTCGGGAGGGTTCTTCCTCAACGGCAACATCGCCTCGATGTACATGGCCACGGCCGGCGCGCTGGCCTTCGCCGTCTGGAGACGGCAGCGGGGGAGGCTCCTCCTGCTCGTCGCCGTCGCCGGGCTGGTCGGCGCCCTCTTCACGCTGTCCAAGACCGCGATCGTCCTCGCGATCGTCCTGCCCCTGGTGGTCGCCGCGATCCGCGGACTCAAGGGACGCAGCCTCGGTCCCGTCGCCTGGATGATCACCATCCCCTCCGGGATCACGGCCGTGTACGCCGTCGCCGTGTCCTTTCCGCAGCTGGCGGAGGCGGGCCTGCTCACGCTCGGGGCCCGCGGCGACTTCCTGCGCCTGGCTGCGAGTGCGTTCCCCGACAACTGGCTGCTGGGGCTGGGGTACGGCGGATGGCAGGAGCTGTGGCTGGCGCGCGGGTCGCAGTTCACCCAGCACAGCGAGCCGCGCCCGCCTCACAACCTCCTCGTCACCGCGTGGACCAACGGCGGGCTCCTGATCGCGCTCCCCGTCCTCGCGTTCCTCCTCCTCGCCACCGTCGCCGTCGTGCGCCTGCTCCTCCGGGTCGCCCGGAACGAGGCCGTCGCCGTCGGTGCGCTCGCCGTCGCCGTCCTCTGGACGTTCCTGCACGGGATGGCCGACAACACCACCTGGTTCGGCGATCAGCACTCGCTCGCGACGCTCGCGGTCTCCGTGGCGCTCGTGGGCGTCCTGTCGGCGGAGGCGCCCGCCGCGCCAGGCCGAGTGCCTCATGGAAGCGCTCCGGCGGCCTCAGCCGGCACGGGTCGGGCGCCGCTGCGACGGCCGCGGAGCCCCGGCCTCGGGCGGCGCTGACGCGACCGCCGCGCCGCAGCCGGTCCGGACACGGACCGCGCCGGTATCATCGACCCGTTATGGCACGCATCTACGACTGCTCCGTCGACACGGACCTCCTGACCGGCACCCGTCTCGCGCGGACGGCCATCGGCCGCGGCGAGCTCGTGGTGATCCCCACCGACACCGTCTACGGCGTCGCGGCCAACGCGTTCGACGCCGCCGCGGTCCAGCGCCTGCTCGACGCGAAGGGACGGACGAGGCAGTCGCCGCCGCCCGTCCTGATCGGGGACGTGGCCGCCCTCGACGCCCTCGCCGAGAACGTGCCAGAGGCGGTGCGCGACCTCGCGCGCGAGTTCTGGCCCGGCGGGCTCACCATCGTCCTGCACGCCCAGCCCTCGCTGGTCTGGGACCTGGGCGAGACGCGCGGGACCGTGGCGCTGCGCATGCCGGACAACCCGGTGACGATCGAGCTCCTCGCCGAGACCGGTCCGCTGGCGGTCTCCTCCGCCAACCGCACCGGGCAGCCCTCGGCCACTACCGCACAGGAGGCGTTCGACCAGCTCGGCGACTCCGTCGACGTCTATCTCGACGCCGGCGCCGCCGGATCGCGCTACAGCGACCGCCCCGCGGGCGCCAGCGAGTCCTCGACGATCGTCGATGCGACAGCGCTGAGCTTCGAGGGCGGCACCCTGCGCATCCTGCGCCAGGGCGTCGTGTCAGCCGAGCGGATCCGCGAGGTCGTCGGCGACCTGCTGCCGGATCCGGACGCGCCCCGCGCCGAGACGTCGGAGCCAGACGCCTCCACGGTCGGCGCGGCGCAGGCCGGGGACCAGCAGGAGCCCGCCGAGACCGCGACCGGCAGCGACCCGTACGCCTTCGAGCGGACCCCGACAGCGCGCCCCGACTGGGCCTCCGGCGCCCGCCTGCAGGACGACTCCGCGCCCGGCGACTCCGCTCCCGTCGATTCCGCCGATGCGCCGGACACGGGCTCGTCGAGCACGAACGCGCCGACGCCCGACACCGGCACAGGCGCCGCCCGCACCGACTCCGCTCCGGGTGAGTAACCGGTGATCACCTTCGCCCTCGTCTCGCTCGCGGTCGCGCTCGTGACCGGAGCGCTGTCGTGGGTCATCTGGAAGCTGAGCCTGAAGTACCGGCTCTACCCGAAGATCCGCGTCAGGGACATGCACACGCGGCCGACCCCCCGCCTGGGCGGCATCGCGATGTTCCTCGGGATCCTCGTCGGCTTCGGCATCGCCTCTCAGCTGCCCTACTTCCGGCTGGTGTTCGCCAATCCCGAGCCGATCCTCGCGATCCTCGGCGCGAGCCTGCTCATCGTCCTCATCGGCGTGGCCGACGACATCTGGGACCTGGACTGGACCACGAAGCTGGCCGGTCAGCTGATCGCCGCCGGCCTGATCGCCTGGAAGGGCGTGCAGATCGTCTCCCTGCCGATCGGCGGCCTGACCGTCGGCTCGCCGTGGATGTCGCTGATCATCACCGTGCTCGCGATCGTCCTGGTCACCAACGCTCTCAACTTCATCGACGGCCTCGACGGCCTCGTGGCGGGCGTCGCCCTGATCGCCAACGGCGTCTTCTTCCTCTACAGCTACCTGCTGGTGCAGCAGACCTCGCCCACCGACTACTTCAACCTGGCCTCGCTCATCGCGGTCCTGCTGGTCGGCGCCTGCGCCGGATTCCTCCCGATCAACTGGCGTCCGGCGCGGATGTTCATGGGCGACAGCGGCGCACTGCTGATCGGGATGCTGATGGCCACCTCCGCGATCGCGGTCACCGGCCAGATCGACCCGGCCCAGCTCGCGGCGAAGGAGCTCCTGCCCGCGTTCATCCCGATCATCCTGCCGTTCGCGATCCTCGTGGTGCCGCTGATGGACTTCGGCCTCGCCGTGATCCGGCGCCTGCGCGCGGGCAAATCGCCGTTCAGCGCCGACCGGAAGCACCTGCACCACCGCCTGCTCGACATGGGGCACTCCCACCTGCACGCCGTGCTGATCTTCTACGCGTGGACCGCCGTCGTCGCCGTCAGCTGCCTGCTGATGTTCGTGGTCGACGTGCTGTGGGTCCCGCTCGTCTTCCTCGGAGTCGGTCTGCTGGTCTGCACCGTCGTCACGCTCGCCCCGCTCAGCCGCCGCAAGCGGCTCGAGGCGGCGGCGCAGTCCGCGGAGGCCTCACCCGTCCTCGACCCCCTCGACCGCGCGTCCTCGACGGAGCTGCTCCGTCCGCCGGCCGGACTCCCGATCGACCGGGACACGACAGCGCCGACCACGGC
This sequence comes from Rathayibacter sp. AY2B7, assembly GCF_002931635.1. NCBI lineage: Bacteria > Bacillati > Actinomycetota > Actinomycetes > Micrococcales > Microbacteriaceae > Rathayibacter > Rathayibacter sp. AY2B7. The sequence goes on from NZ_PSUC01000003.1 coordinate 62,260, forward strand.
GCGGAAGGAAGCATCATGACCGGAGCCTCCCCGGCCACCCCCCGTCCGCAGCCCGCGTCCGTACCCGTCCTGCGCCGCGCGCTGGTCGTGGGCGGCCTCTTCGTGCTCGCCCTGGCCGTTCTCGGCACCGTCGTCGGTGGGATCGCCGCCGGGGGAGAGGGCGCGATCGGAGCCCTCCTCGGCGCGATCGTCGGCGGCGTGATGGTGCTCCTCACCGCCGCGAGCATCCTCGTCGCCAACCGCCTCGACATCGGCGGGTTCTTCGCCGTCGTCCTCGGCACGTGGCTCGCCAAGTTCGTGCTGTTCGTGATCGCCGCCCTGGTCCTGCGCGATCAGGCGTGGCTGAACAGCACCGCGATGTTCGTCACGATCATCGTCGCCGTCCTGGGGTCCCTGGTGATCGACGTCCTCGTCGTCTCGCGCTCGCGCATGCCGAACGTCAGCGACATCGCTCGATGAGGACGAGCCGAACGGTTCCTGAGAGGACCACGATTCGGCTCTCAGGCCGTTCTGTTGCTACAGTAGGGACGAATCCCGCAGGCGAACGTGTCCTCAGATCGTCTCATCGTTGATGGCGGTCGTCGAGCACGATCGCCGTCCGAGCGGAAAACCCCACCTTTCGTCGTCGCGAGAGCGTTGTGTCCGAATGATTCGATTCGGTCGGCTGCAACGTGCCACGCCCCGAATTCCAGGAGCTAGCGCTGTTTGCTAACGCTGTGACCCTGTTGGTCTCGTCCTCGACCGGTGAGAGTGACTTCCACACCCCGTCGATCTCCGAGTTCTTCCCGCCCGGTTTCCTCTTCGAGGGAACCCCTTTCGAGATCAACCGCGTCATGCTGGTCCGCTTCATCGCGGTCATCGCACTGATGCTGTTCTTCTGGCTCGGGACGCGCAAGCTGCGCCTCGTCCCCGGCCGCTTCCAGAACGTCGTCGAGCTCGCGTTCGACTTCGTCCGCGTCACCATCGCCAAGGACATCCTCGGCGAGAAGGACGCGCGCCGGTTCCTCCCGATCCTCGTGACGATCTTCTTCGCGATCATCTCGATGAACCTGACCGGCATCGTCCCGTTCCTGAACATCGCGGGGACCTCCGTGGTGGGCATGCCGCTCTTCCTCGGCCTGGTCGCCTACGTGACGTTCATCTACGCGGGCATCAAGGACCGGGGGATGGGCTTCTTCAAGAACGCCCTGTTCCCGCCCGGAGCGCCGTTCCTGATCTACTTCATCCTCACGCCGATCGAGCTGCTGCAGACGTTCATCATCCGTCCGCTCTCGCTCGCGCTGCGGCTCGTGATGAACATGATCGTCGGCCACCTCCTGCTGGTGCTGTGCTTCTCGGCCACGCAGTTCTTCCTCTTCAGCTCCCAGATCGACCCGGGCTTCAAGCTCTTCGGCGTCGTGACCTTCGCCTTCGGCGGTGCGTTCACGCTCTTCGAGCTCCTCGTCGCCGTGCTGCAGGCCTACATCTTCACCCTCCTCGCTGCGGTCTACATCCAGTTGGCCGTCGCCGAGGAGCACTGACCCCACTACTCACGGGCTCCCGCCCGTTCTCACGATCACCCCACTGAAAGGACCCACTCGTGGACTCAGTCACCGTTCTCGCCGAACTCACCGGCAACATCGCGACGGTCGGTTACGGCCTCGCAGCGATCGGCCCCGGCATCGGTGTCGGCATCGTCGCGGGCAAGACCGTCGAGGCCATGGCGCGCCAGCCCGAGATGGCCGGCCGCCTCCAGACCACGATGTTCCTCGGCATCGCGTTCACCGAGGTGCTCGCGCTCATCGGCCTCGCCACCTACTTCATCTTCGCGGCGTAGTCGTGTTCAGCACCGCTGTGAACATCGCTGCGGAAGAAGGTGACGTCCCCGCGGTCATTCTGATCCCGGAGTTCTACGACTTCTTCTGGTCGGGGGTGATCTTCCTCATCCTGCTGTTCTTCTTCTGGAGGCTGATCCTGCCGCGCCTGCAGAAGATGCTCGACGCGCGCTCCGCCGCGATCGAGGGGAACATCGCGAAGGCCGACGAGGCCCAGCGACAGGCCGAGGCCGCCCTCGAGAAGTACACCGCCCAGCTGGCCGAGGCCCGCGCCGAGGCCGGAGTGATCCGTGAGAAGGCGAACGCCGACGGCAACGCGATCGTGGCGGCGAAGAAGGAGCAGGCGCAGGTCGAGGCCGAGCGCATCCTCCACAACGCGCACGCCCAGATCGAGGCGGACCGTCAGGCCGCCGTGGTCTCGCTCCGCTCCGAAGTCGGAACCCTCGCCATCGATCTCGCCTCCGGCGTGATCGGCGAGAGCCTCAACGACGACGCGAAGGCGTCCGCGATCGTGGACCGCTTCCTCGCCGACCTCGAGGCCTCGGAGAAGGCGAACAACTGATGGGCAGCGCGTCCAGGCAGGCACTCGCATCGGCGAAGGCGGAGCTCTCCGCCCTCGCCGGTCAGGCGTCCCTCGACACGGCCCAGCAGCTCTTCGAGGCCGCACGGATCATCGACGGCCAGGCGCAGCTGCGCGGGGCCCTCGCCGACCCGAGCGCCGACTCGAGCAGCAAGCAGGCTCTCGTCGCCCGCGTATTCGGTCCCTTCGGCGAGCCGGCCAAGCGCCTGCTCACCGTGATCGTCGGCCACCGCTGGTCGAGCCCGAGCGACATGGTCGCCGGGGTCGAGGAGGTCGGGGTCCGCGCGATCGCGTCCTCCGCTCCGGAGGGCGTCAACCTCGAGAAGGAGCTCCACTCCTTCGGCGAGGTCGTCGCCTCCGACGCCCAGCTCGAGCTCGCGCTCGGCAGCAAGCTCGCCGCCGCCGACTCGAAGGTCGCGCTCGTGCAGCGCCTCCTCGAGGGCAAGGCCGCGGCCGAGACGCTGGCGATCCTCCGGCAGCTGATCGCGCACCCGCGCGGTCGCCGCATCCCGGAGCTCGTCCGCTTCGCAGCAGGCGTGGTCGCCGACCAGGGCGGGTTCATCCTCGCCACGGTCTCGGTCGCCGCACCGATCGCCCCCGAGCAGCTCGACCGGCTCCGCTCGGCGCTGACGCGCCAGTACAGCCGACCGGTCTCCGTCAACGTCGTGGTCGATCCCTCCCTCCTGGGCGGGATGCGCCTGCACGTCGGCGACGAGGTCATCGACGGAACCGTCTCCGCACGGCTCTCCGACCTGAAGCTCCAGCTCGCGTCCTGACGGGCGCACGTATCCTCAGAGGGCACTGCCCTCGACCCCCGCACCATCCAGGTCAGGCCCCGACGACCTCTTCGGCTCGCACGGACCCAACGAATAGGAATTCCCATGGCAGATATCACCATCAGCCCGGATGAGATCCGCGACGCGCTGAAGGACTTCGTCTCGTCGTACGAGCCGGGCAAGGCCTCCACCACCGAGGTCGGCTACGTCATCGACGCCGCCGACGGCATCGCCCACGTCGAGGGCCTCCCCGGCGTCATGGCCAACGAGCTCATCCGCTTCTCCAACGGCGTCCTGGGCCTGGCCCAGAACCTCGACGAGAACGAGATCGGCGTCGTCGTCCTCGGCGAGTTCTCCGGCATCGAGGAGGGCATGGAGGTCACCCGCACCGGCGAGGTCCTCTCGGTCCCCGTCGGCGACGGCTACCTCGGCCGCGTCGTCGACCCGCTCGGCAACCCGATCGACGGACTCGGCGAGATCGCCTCCGAGGGCCGCCGCGCCCTCGAGCTCCAGGCTCCCGGCGTCATGTCGCGCAAGTCGGTCCACGAGCCGCTGCAGACCGGCATCAAGGCCATCGACGCGATGATCCCGGTCGGACGCGGCCAGCGCCAGCTCATCATCGGCGACCGCCAGACCGGCAAGACGGCCATCGCGATCGACACGATCATCAACCAGAAGGCCAACTGGGAGTCGGGCGACACGAACAAGCAGGTCCGCTGCATCTACGTCGCCATCGGCCAGAAGGGCTCGACCATCGCCTCGGTGAAGGGCGCGCTCGAGGACGCCGGAGCGATGGAGTACACGACCATCGTCGCGTCCCCCGCCTCCGACCCCGCCGGCTTCAAGTACCTCGCCCCCTACACCGGCTCGGCCATCGGCCAGCACTGGATGTACGGCGGCAAGCACGTCCTGATCATCTTCGACGACCTGTCGAAGCAGGCCGAGGCCTACCGCGCCGTGTCGCTCCTCCTGCGCCGCCCGCCGGGACGCGAGGCGTACCCGGGTGACGTCTTCTACCTGCACTCCCGTCTGCTGGAGCGCTGCGCGAAGCTGTCCGACGAGCTCGGCGCCGGCTCGATGACCGGTCTCCCGATCATCGAGACCAAGGCGAACGACGTCTCGGCCTACATCCCGACCAACGTGATCTCGATCACCGACGGCCAGATCTTCCTCCAGTCCGACCTCTTCAACGCCAACCAGCGTCCCGCGGTCGACGTGGGCATCTCGGTCTCGCGGGTCGGCGGCGACGCGCAGGTCAAGTCGATCAAGAAGGTCTCCGGCACGCTGAAGCTCGAGCTGGCGCAGTACCGCTCGCTCGAGGCCTTCGCGATGTTCGCCTCCGACCTCGACGCCGCCTCGCGCCGTCAGCTCGCCCGCGGCGCCCGCCTGACCGAGCTGCTCAAGCAGCCGCAGTACTCGCCGTACCCCGTCGAGGAGCAGGTCGTCTCGATCTGGGCCGGAACGAACGGCAAGCTCGACGAGGTCCCGGTCCCCGACGTGCTGCGCTTCGAGCGCGAGCTCCTGGACTACCTGGGCCGCAACACCCAGGTGCTGAACACCCTCCGCGACACCAACGTGCTCTCCGACGACACCGTCGCCGAGCTCAACCGTGCCGTCGACGGCTTCAAGCTGGAGTTCCAGACCGGTGAGGGCAAGCCGCTCGCCTCGGTCGGGCGCGAGGAGCACCAGGCCATCGCGGCCGACGAGGTCGGCCAGGAGAAGATCGTCAAGGGCCGTCGCTGACCAGCGGCACCCCGACGATTCGCCACTTTTAGGACAACAGGAGACACATGGGAGCGCAACTCCGGGTCTACCGGTCGAAGATCCGCTCGGCCCAGACGACCAAGAAGATCACTCGGGCCATGGAGCTGATCTCGGCCTCGCGCATCCAGAAGGCGCAGAACCGCGTCGCTGCCGCGGCGCCGTACTCGAACGCGATCACGCGCGCCGTGTCCGCTGTCGCGACCTACTCGAACGTGGAGCACCCGCTCACGACCGAGCGCGAGAAGCTGGACATGGCCGCGATCGTGATCTTCACCTCCGACCGCGGCCTCGCCGGCGCCTTCTCCTCGAGCGTGCTCAAGGAGGCCGAGGAGCTGGCCGCGCTGCTGCGCAGCGAGGGCAAGGAGGTCGTCTTCTACCTGGTCGGCCGCAAGGCGAACGCGTACTTCTCGTTCCGGAAGCGGGCCAGCGTCCGCGTCTGGACGGGCGGCACCGACCAGCCCGTGTTCGAGACGGCGAAGGAGATCGCGGACGCGGTCGTCGAGTCGTACAACCTCGATGACGAGGAGGGCGGCGTGGACGAGATCCACCTCGTCTACAACCGCTTCGTCAGCATGGTCACCCAGCAGCCGACCGTCGTCCGGCTGCTGCCGCTCGAGGTCGTCGAGGGCGCCGAGGAGCAGAACAGCGAGCTGTACCCGCTCTACGAGTTCGAGCCCGACCCCGAGACGGTCCTCGACCGCCTCCTGCCCGTGTACGTCGAGAGCCGCATCTTCAACGCGATGCTGCAGTCGGCGGCCTCGGAGCACGCGGCACGCCAGAAGGCCATGAAGTCGGCGAGCGACAACGCGGACACGCTGATCAAGACCTACACGCGTCTCGCCAACAACGCCCGCCAGACCGAGATCACGCAGCAGATCGCCGAGATCGTCGGCGGCGCCGACGCCCTGTCCTCCTCCAAGTAAGAGGGCTCCGCTCCACACAGTTTCGACTCCGCCCTCCGGGAGCGGTGAGACCACAGAAGGAAGTAGCAATGACACTGACCGCACCTGAGGCGGCGACCGGGACGTCGGGCGGGGCCATCGGCCGCATCGCCCGCGTCACCGGCCCCGTCGTTGACATCGAGTTCCCCCACGACGCGATCCCCGAGGTCTACAACGCGCTCTACACGCACGTCGAGGTCGAGGGCGTCTCGAGCAAGCTGACCTTCGAGGTCGCGCAGCACCTGGGCGACGACCTCGTCCGGGCCATCTCCCTGAACCCCACCGACGGACTCGTTCGCGGCCAGGAGGTCCACGACACCGGCCTGCCGATCTCGGTCCCGGTCGGCGACGTGACCAAGGGCAAGGTCTTCAACGTGATCGGCGAGGTGCTCAACGCCGACGCCGACGGGAAGATCAACGGCGAGTCGTTCGAGATCACCGAGCGCTGGCCCATCCACCGCAAGCCCCCGCAGTTCGACCAGCTCGAGTCCAAGACCGAGCTGTTCGAGACCGGCATCAAGGTCATCGACCTGCTCACTCCGTACGTGCAGGGCGGCAAGATCGGCCTGTTCGGCGGCGCGGGCGTCGGCAAGACCGTCCTCATCCAGGAGATGATCCAGCGCGTCGCGCAGGACCACGGTGGAGTGTCCGTGTTCGCCGGCGTCGGCGAGCGCACCCGTGAGGGCAACGACCTCATCGCCGAGATGGAGGAGGCGGGCGTCTTCGACAAGACCGCGCTCGTCTTCGGCCAGATGGACGAGCCGCCGGGAACGCGTCTGCGCGTCGCCCTGTCGGCACTGACCATGGCGGAGTACTTCCGCGATGTGCAGAAGCAGGACGTGCTGCTCTTCATCGACAACATCTTCCGCTTCACTCAGGCCGGCTCGGAGGTGTCGACCCTCCTGGGCCGCATGCCCTCCGCGGTGGGGTACCAGCCGAACCTCGCCGACGAGATGGGTGTGCTCCAGGAGCGCATCACCTCGACGCGCGGACACTCGATCACCTCGCTGCAGGCGATCTACGTCCCCGCCGACGACTACACCGACCCGGCGCCGGCGACCACCTTCGCCCACCTCGACGCGACCACCGAGCTCTCCCGTGAGATCGCGTCGAAGGGCCTCTACCCGGCCGTCGACCCGCTCACGTCCACCTCGCGCATCCTCGACCCCCGCTACCTGGGCGCCGACCACTACCGCGTGGCGACGAACGTGAAGCAGATCCTGCAGAAGAACAAGGAGCTGCAGGAGATCATCGCGATCCTCGGTGTCGACGAGCTGTCGGAGGAGGACAAGATCACGGTGTCGCGTGCGCGCCGGATCCAGCAGTTCCTCTCGCAGAACACCTACATGGCGAAGAAGTTCACCGGTGTCGAGGGATCGACCGTCCCGCTGAAGGACACGATCGAGTCGTTCGACGCGATCACCAAGGGCGAGTTCGACCACGTGGCCGAGCAGGCGTTCTTCAACGTCGGCTCGATCTCGGACGTCGAGGAGAAGTGGACCCAGATCCAGAAGGAGAACGGCTGATCATGGCCGGGACCCTGAAGGTCAGCGTCGTGTCCGCGAACGCCGAGGTGTGGTCCGGAGAGGCGAAGCAGCTCACGGCTCGCACGGTCGAGGGCGAGATCGGCATCCTCGCCGGCCACGAGCCGATGCTCGCGATCCTCGCCACCGGCGAGGTGCGCGTCACGGCCCTGGACGGCACACGTCTCACCGCGCAGGCCGACGACGGCTTCCTGTCCGTCGAGAACGACGTGGTGACCGTGGTCGCCCGTCAGGCATCGCTGGTCTAGTACACCGCCGCTCACCGCGGCACGGAGGGGCCGGACGATCATCGCGATCGTCCGGCCCCTCCGTCGTGCCGCCCGTCCCTCTTCTCCGAAGGAGTCCTGTGCACGTCCTGCTGCCACCGTCCGAGACGAAGCGCGACGGCGGCGACGAGCCGTTCGTGCTCGAGTCGCTCGCCTTCCCCGAGCTCCACGCGAAGCGGCGCGAGTTGGCGGAGGCGCTGATCGCGCTGGCCGGGGACCGCGAGCTCTCTGCCCGGGCGCTGAAGCTCGGTCCGCGTCAGCTCGGCGAGATCGATCGCAACGCGGCGCTCGCGACCGCGGGAGGCCTACCGGCGGTCGACCGCTTCGACGGGGTGCTCTTCGATGCGCTCGACGCGCGCAGCCTCGATTCCGGTGCACGGGAGGTGCTCGCTCGGACGGCGATCGTGCAGTCCGCGCTCTGGGGGCCGATCCGCGCCCTCGACCTGATCCCTGCATACCGTCTATCCCACGACTCCCGTGTGCCGGGGAGGCCGCTCAAGCGCTGGTGGGCGGCGGAGGCCGGGCGGGTGCTGAGCGCGCTCGACGGGCTCGTCCTCGATCTGCGGAGCGAGGCGTACGCGGCGCTCGGACCGGTTTCTGCGGGCGAGGGGCGGTTCTTCGTCCGCGTCCGCTCGCGCGGGGCCGACGGCGCCCTCCGGTCGCTGAACCACTTCAACAAGCAGGGCAAGGGGCGCTTCGTCAGGGCGCTGGCGGAGGACCGGGTGGCGACGGAGTCGCTCGGCGAGCTCTCGGCGTGGGCGGCCGGGCGCGGGTTCCTGCTCGCCGAGAACCGGCACACGGGAGAGCTCGACCTCGTCGTGCCGGAGTCGTAGGCGTCAGCGTCGGCGCCAGCAGCCGGTGAGGTGGTCGTCGACGACTCCCGCCGACTGCATCAGCGCGTACGCGGTGGTCGGTCCGACGAAGCGGAGCCCGGCGGCCTTCAGCGCTCGCGCGAGCGCCGTCGACCCGGGCGTCGTCGCAGGGACGTCGGCGGCTCGGACCACCCGGTCCTCGACGTCCGGATCGTGGAAGGACCACACGAGCTCGTCGAGCGCGCCCTCGCCTCTCTGCTCGAGGAGCGCGAGCACGGCCCGGGCGTTGTCCCGCGTGGCTATGATCTTCGCGCGGTTCCGGATGATGCCGCTGTCCTCCATCAGCCGCTCGACATCGGTGTCGTCGTACCGGGCGACCCGGGCCGGATCGAAGCCGTCGAAGACCTCGCGGAACCTCGGCCGCTTGCGGAGGATCGTGATCCAGGAGAGGCCGGACTGGAACGCCTCGAGGGAGATCTTCTCGAACAGCGGGCGATCTCCGTGCAGCGGGGTGCCCCATTCCTCGTCGTGGTAGCGGCGGTACTCCGGATCCGCGCCGCTCCAGGCGCAGCGGACCAGGCCGTCCTCTCCCTCGACGAGTCCGTCGGCCGTGCTCATCGGTGGGGGATCCCCTCGTGATCGAGAAGCCAGGCTTTCGTGGCGACGCCCTCGCCCGCGCTGAAGCCGGTGATCCGTCCGTCGCTCGCGAGGACGCGGTGGCAGCCCACGATGATCGGCACCGGGTTCGCACCGACCGCTCCGCCGATCGGCCGGCCCGCCCGGGGGCGACCGGCGGCCGTGCCCAGTGCGCCGTAGGAGGTGATCTCCCCGAAGCCCAGAGCCTGGAGCCGCTGCCAGATCTCGAGCTGGAAGGGCGTGCCGCGCAGAGCGACCGGCAGATCGAAAGAGCGGCGGGTCCCGTCGAAGTACTCGTCCAGCTGCTCGACGGCCCGCAGGAGCACCGGGAGGTCCGACTCCGGGAGGTGCTCGTGCGGGAGCAGACCGGCCTGCTCGATGGCGAGCGAGACGATCGCATCGCCGTCGCTGCCCACCTCGATGCGGCCGAGGGGGCTCGTCGTCCGTCGGACGTGAAGGGGAGTCGTTCTCATGCGTCGAGAGTATCCGCGGGACTCCCCACCGACCGGCGGGAATCGGACACCGGTGCAGAACTCGGCCGATCGGTCCCTGTGGAGGGATTCCTGGGGGCCGGAGGGCGCCATCCGTGCGCCGGCGATTCGGTGTCGATGGGACCTCTTCCTCCACAGGCGACGATCTCGAGATCCTTCCGATGATCCCGGAGGACCGTCGCTCCCGGCGGGTGCGGTGGTCGGCAGGATCGCAGCATGACCTCCTCAGCGATCTTCCTCCACCCCGCTCCCGCCTCGCGTGTCCCGGCCTCACCCGACGACGCCGCACTATTCCATGCCGCTCACGGATCCCGGCGGGGTGCGGCGGAGGCGAGCCTCGTGCTCGTCCCGTTCCGGGCCGGCGCGCCGAGCGGCTCGCTCCGCTTCGAGCTGTCGGGGGCGGATCCGTCCCTGGTCGCGCGGGCCTGCCTCGGTGCGCTCGGTCGGTTCGGGCGGGTGCGGCGAGCACTCGCGCTGGTGCATCCCGGCGAGGCGGGTCCGGAGGCGTGCGAGGGACTCGTCGCCGCCCTCGAGGAGCGTGCGCGCCGGCTCCCAGGCCTCGCCCTCCGCGTCGCCGTGCTCCCGTCGTCCGGCCGTGACGACGGGCTCGAGGCCGGCGACCGGGACGACCCGCGAGCGGTGGCCGCCGCGGTCGACCGTCTCCTCGACCGCCACCCGCGGGCCGAACTGCCCGACGTGCTGTTGCACTGCGTCGACGACCTCGTCCGGCGAGCTCTCACCGGTCCCGATCCCGAGGTCCGGCCGGCGGGCCTGGCTGCGCTCGTCGTGGCCGTGCAGCGCAGCCGCGGTGCGGACCGCGTGCTGCGGTCGGCGCGGAGCGGTGACCCCGGCGCGGCGGGAGCGCTCGCCCCGCTGCTCCGCCGTGCCGCCGTCGTCGCTCCCGCGAGCGAGCGAGCCGGAGTGCTCGTCCTCCTCGCGCGGATCCTGGCCGGTGAGGGTCGTGCCGACGAGGCCGGACGGCTCGCCGACGAGGCCGTCGCCCTCGATCCGCACCACGCAGGTGCGCGCCGGGTCGCGGCCGCACTCGCCGCCGATCGGCGAGAGCGCGCCGCGTGAGGTCGCTAGAGCCGCGACCAGGCCTCGGTGAGAACGCTCCGGAGGATCTGCTCGATCTCGTCGAACTCGCGCGGGCCGATGGTGAGCGGCGGTGCGAGCTGCACGACGGGATCGCCTCGGTCGTCCGCCCGGCAGTACAGCCCCGCGTCGAAGAGCCCCTTCGAGAGGAATCCGCGCAGCAGCCGCTCCGACTCGTCCTCGTCGAACGTCTCCTTCGTCGCCTTGTCCTTCACCAGCTCGATGCCGAAGAAGTAGCCGTCGCCTCGGACGTCGCCGACGATCGGCAGGTCGAGCAGCTTCTCGAGCGTGGACCGGAAGGCGGGCGAGTTCTCTCGCACGCGCTCGTTCAGGCCCTCCTCCTCGAAGATGTCGAGGTTCTCGAGCGCGACCGCGGCCGAGACGGGGTGGCCGCCGAAGGTGTAGCCGTGCGGGAAGACGACCTGACCGTGGCGGAAGGGCTCGTAGATCCGATCGCTGACGATCGTCGCGCCGATGGGGGAGTAGCCGCTGGTCATCCCCTTCGCGCAGGTGATCATGTCCGGCACGTAGCCGTACTCGTCACAGGCGAACATGTGCCCGATACGGCCGAACGCGCAGATCACCTCATCGGACACCAGCAGCACGTCGTGCTTGTCGCAGATCTCGCGGACCCTCTGGAAGTACCCGGGAGGGGGCGGGAAGCAGCCGCCCGAGTTCTGCACGGGTTCTAGGAACACGGCGGCAACCGTGTCCGGCCCCTCGAACTCGATCATCTCCTCGATGCGGTTCGCCGCCCACAGGCCGAACGCCTCCAGGTCGTCGCCGTGCTCGGGAGCCCGGTAGAAGTTGGTGTTGGGGACGCGGAAGCCGCCCGGCACCAGCGGTTCGAACATCGACTTCATCCCGGGGATGCCCGTGATCGCGAGCGCTCCCTGGGGAGTGCCGTGATAAGCGACCGAGCGCGAGACGACCTTGTGCTTGCCCGGCTTGCCCTGCAGCTTCCAGTACTGCTTGGCGAGCTTGAACGCCGTCTCCACCGCCTCGCCGCCGCCGGTCGAGAAGAAGACCCGGTTGAGGTCGCCCGGCGCGTGGTCGGCGAGCCGGTCGGCCAGCTCGATCGCCGAGGGGGTCGCGTAGGACCAGAGCGGGAAGAAGGAGAGCTCGGACGCCTGCTTCGCCGCGGCCTCCGCCAGTCGGCGCCGCCCGTGTCCCGCATTGACGACGAAGAGGCCGGACAGGCCGTCGAAGTACTTGCGCCCGGTGCTGTCCCAGATGTGGTGTCCCTCGCCGCGCGTGATGATCGGCACGCCCGCGCCCGAGTCCATCGTCGACTGACGGGTGAAGTGCATCCAGAGGTGGTCCTTCGCCTTCTTCTGCAGGGAGGCGTCGTCGGTCCCCCCAGGCGCGTCGGTCCCGCGGACGGGATCGCCCGACTCGAGGCCGGAGGTCGAGAATGCTGTCTCGGTGGTCATCTTTTACCGCGTTCCCCAGTTGTAGAACTGCTTGTGCAGCTTCAGATAGACGAAGGTCTCGGTCGAGAGCACGCCGGGAAGCGACCGGATCTCCTGGTTGAGCAGGGCGATCAGATCGTCGTCGTTCTCGCACACGACCTCGGCGAGGATGTCGAAGGAGCCGGCCGTCAGCACGACGTAGTCGACGGCGGGGATGGAGGCGAGCCGGTCCGCGACGTCGCGGGTGTCGCCGGTGACGCGCACACCGATCATCGCCTGGCGATAGAAGCCGAGCTGCATCGGATCCGTCACCGCGACGATCTGCATGACGCCCGACTCGGTGAGCTTCTGCACCCGCTGCCGGACGGCCGCCTCGCTCAGGCCCACGGCCTTGCCGATCTCGGCGTACGAGCGCCGACCGTCGGCCTGCAGCTGCTCGATGATCGCCTTCGACACCTCGTCGAGCTGGACAGGACGCTGAGAGGGCGGGCGAGACGGGGCCATGCGGCGATTCTGGCAGTCCACGGGTGCCCGGGCAAGTGGATCCGCACGTCGGAGCTCGATCCGGCATCGGATCCGGTAGTCGGAGCGTCGACCCGTCTGCGCGACGGACATCGGGCGACAGCGATGGCGGCCGGCTCGGCGGAGGGCCGTCAGCGACTACCATCGGGAGGCGGCCGGGCACCCCTGGCGCCGGCGGTCACGGGCCGTCGGACCGGACGGCCGCGGGCCACGGGGATGCGAGGAGCAGCGATGACGCAGATCGGCCGCAGCCGCGCGTCCGTCACCGTCCCCGTCTCCGCCTGGAGCTCCGACGCACCCTCGGCCGAAGTCACCCTCGGCTGGGCCGCGCGCACCGAGACCGGCCACGTGCGCAGCGCGAACGAGGACAGCTACCTCGCCAAGAGCCCGCTCTTCGCTGTCGCCGACGGGATGGGCGGGCACGCGGCAGGAGAGGTCGCCAGCGACGCGGTCGTGTCGCGCCTGTCCACCGCGGCGCTCGGCGCGACCGTCGGAGCGGAGGAGATCGACCGGGCGCTTCGGGAGGCGGTCGGGGACATCGCCCGGCAGTCGCACACGGCCGACGTCGGCACCGGGACCACGGTCACCGGGATCGCGCTCACGGTGGTCGGGGGAGAGCCCTACTGGTCCGTCTTCAACATCGGCGACTCGCGCGTGTACCTGAGCGTCGCCGGGACCCTCGTGCAGCTCACCGTGGACCACTCCATCGTCCAGGAGCTGGTCGACGCGGGCCTGATCTCCCGCGACGAGGCCGACGTGCATCCGCACAGCAACGTGATCACCCGCGCGGTCGGCTTCCACGAGGCGCCCGTCCCCGACTACCGGCTTGTGCCCGTCCTCGCCGGATCGCGTCTGCTGATCTGCTCGGACGGACTCACGAAGGAGCTGACCGATGCCGGCGTCGGCCACCTGCTCAGCGGCACCGGCTCCGCTCAGGAGGCGGCCGACGCCCTGGTCGACGCCGCGCTGGACAACGGCGGGCGCGACAACGTCACCGTGATCGTCGTCGACGTCCTCGCGGTCACCGGCGACGTGGAGGCCGGCGCACCGGTCTGACGAGCAGCGCTCCGGCACGGGACGGCCGCGGTGGCGGTGCCGCCGGACCGCCCGCACGTGCCGAACGGCCGTACGACGGTCCTGCGCCTGCCGGTTCGCGTCGGGTTCGGCCGGCTCGGGACTCCCCGCGCCGGCGCTGGGTACGATGGTGAGCGGAAGGGCGTTCTCGGTGATCTGCAGCACGTGTGGCTCCAACCTCGCTCCCGGGGCGATCCTCTGCGGCGAGTGCGGTTCGTCGGTGGCGGCGCATGCCACGACGGGTGCGTCCCGCCCCTCGTCCTCCGGCGACACGACGGTCCTCGATCCGTCCCGCCGTGCCTGGCTGCCGGGCCTGGCCCCCGGCCGGCACCGGCGTCCCGCCCCCGGCGCTCCGATGGCGCCGCCCTCGCAGGGGCTCGTGCGCCTCAGCTTCGCGACCGGGCAGCACGCGATCGTGACCGGCAACGGCCTGATCGGACGCCAGCCGCTCCCGGACCCCAACGAGACGTTCCGGCACATCCTCGCGATCCCGGATCCGTCGCGATCCCTCTCCAAGACCCACCTCGAGTTCGGCTTCGACGAGGGCGGGCTCTGGGTCAGGGACCGCTGGTCGGCCAACGGGTCCGTGCTGGTCGCGCCGACCCAGGCGCCACTCCCGCTCGAGGCCGGCCGCCGCTACCGCGCGAAGCTCGGCAGCCGGATCCTGCTCTCCTCCGTCGAGATGGCGGTCGAGCGCGTCGACGGGTCCGCCGGCGGCTCGGGACGCCCGCCCCTCACCCGCTGACGGCACGGCCTCCGGGGACCGAATCGGCGGTCGACACGGCCTCCGGGTGCGGAATTCGTGACGATCATGTTTCCGGATGAGCGTTCTCCTCCGTTCGCCGTGACAGGCGGATGAGCGCTGTGCCAGTATTTCCCCACGTTCGGCCCCCGAGGCACGAGCCCCGACGCAGTCAGGAGCCCCCGCCATGACCCGTCCCCTCCCGAGGGATCCCGTCCTCCGCCGGGCCGTCGCCGCGGCACGCTCGCACGAGCGCGAGCGCCGGGCAGTCCTCTCGCGTCGGGCGGTCCTCGGCGGGATCGGCCTCGGAGCGGGTGCCCTCGCCCTGGCCGCCTGCGCCCCGCAGACCCGTGCCGCTCCGACCGCCGCCGCCGACGGATCGGCCGGCGACCCGCGCCTGGTGTGGGACAACTGGCCCGCCTACATGGACGAGGACGACGACGGGAACTACCCCACGCTCCAGGGCTTCGAGGAGCAGACGGGCATCGCGGTGACCTACAACGTCGCCGTCGACGACAACAACTCCTACTACGGCAAGGTGAAGGACCAGCTCGCGCTCGGGCAGTACATCGGCGCCGACACGGTCTGCCTGACGGAGTGGATGGTCTCGCGCCTGGTCCGCCGCGGCTACGTGCAGGAGCTCGACCACGCGAACATCCCGAACATCGCCAACCTCACCCCCTCGCTGGCGAACCCCGACTTCGATCCGGGCCGCCGGCTCTCCCTCCCGTACCAGGCGGGGTTCTCGGGCATCTGCTGGAACAGGGAGAAGCTGCCGAAGGGCCTCTCGAGCATCGAGGAGCTGTGGGATCCGTCGCTCCGCGGCCGCGTCGGCGTGCTGAGCGAGATGCGCGACACGATCGGGCTCATCATGCTCGCTCAGGGGACGGACATCGCCGGCTCCTGGGGCGACGACGAGTACATGAACGCGATCGACGTCTTCCGCGAGCAGGTCGACGCCGGACAGATCCGCAACATCAAGGGGAACGCGTACCTCAACGACCTGCAGAACGAGGACACCCTCGCGGCGATCTGCTGGTCCGGCGACATCACCCTGATCAACGCCGAGGCCGGCGACAAGTGGGAGTTCGCCTTCCCCGACTCGGGCGGCGCACTCTGGAACGACACCTTCGTGGTCCCGATGGGCTCCGAGCGCAAGGCCAACGCCGAGGCCCTGATGAACTACTACTACGAGCCCGAGGTCGCCGCCGAGGTGGCCGCCTGGGTCAACTACATCACCCCCGTGGATGGAGCGAAGGACGTCATGGAGAGCATCGATCCGGAGCTGGCCGAGAACCAGCTGATCTTCCCCGACGAGGACACGCTCGCGCAGGCGCACGTGTTCCGGACCCTGACCGCCGCGGAGGAGAAGGAGTACCAGGCCGAGTTCCAGAAGGTGCTCCTGGGCATCTGATGGCGATCGGGACCTTCGCCGAGAGCGGCGCCGACCTCCAGCTGGTCGGGATCAGCAAGCAGTACCCGGGCTTCACGGCCATCGACTCCCTGGACCTCACCATCCCGGCGGGCTCCTTCTTCGCCCTGCTGGGCCCCTCGGGCTGCGGCAAGACGACGACGCTGCGCCTGGTCGCCGGGCTCGAGGAGCCCTCCGCCGGCCGGATCCTCATCGGCGGGCGGGACGTCACTGAGACGAAGACGTACCAGCGGCCCGTCAACACCGTGTTCCAGTCGTACGCGCTGTTCCCGCACATGTCGATCCTCGAGAACGTCGCCTTCGGCCTGAAGCGGCGGAGGATCGCCGACCCCGTCGGCAAGGCGCACGAGGCGCTCCGCCTGGTCGAGCTCGACCACCTCGCCCAGCGCCGCCCCGCGCAGCTCTCCGGTGGTCAGCAGCAGCGGGTCGCCCTCGCGCGCGCCCTCGTCAACCGGCCCGCCCTGCTCCTGCTCGACGAGCCGCTCGGCGCCCTCGACCTCAAGCTCCGCCGGCAGATGCAGCTGGAGCTCAAGTCGATCCAGGAGGAGGTGGGCCTCACCTTCCTCCACGTCACGCACGATCAGGAGGAGGCCATGACGATGGCCGACACCGTCGCGGTGATGAACAAGGGCAGGATCGAGCAGATGGGCGCGCCGGAGGAGCTCTACGAGCTCCCGCGCACCGCGTTCGTCGCGAACTTCCTCGGCCAGTCCAACCTCTTCACGGGTGAGGTGGTCGGCAGCACCGACCGCGCACTCACCGTCGACGCGGGCGGACACCGGATCGTCGTGCCCGTCGCCCGCTGCGCTCGCACGAGCGGGGAGATCACCGTCGGCGTCCGCCCCGAGAAGCTCCTGCTGCTGACGCAGGAGCCGCCGGCGGACTCCGGCCGGAACGTGCTGGGGCCCGGCCGCGTGGTCGACGTCTCCTTCAGCGGGGTCAGCACCCAGTACACGATCCGGATGCCGGGCCTGGGCCCGGTGGTCGTCTTCGCGCAGAACATGGTCTTCGGGCCGGTCGTCGGCGAGGGAGCGGAGGTGTGGGTCGGCTTCAGCACCGAGCACGGCTTCGGACTCGCGGACGAACCGGGCTCGGTCCCGCGCTTCGAGGCGGACGACTCCACCAGCGCCATCGCCGTGCAGCGCCGGGGGCTCCTGGCCGGTCGCAGCGGGGGAGCGTAGGCATGGCCTTCGCCGCCTTCGCCACGGGGCAGGCGGATCCTCAGGACGCTCCGGTCCGCCGGCGGTCGACGATCGCGCTCGTCCTGCTGCTGCCGGGCATCGCCTACATGCTGCTGTTCTTCCTGGCGCCGCTGATCTCGCTCGTGCTCACGTCCTTCCAGGCCGAGGTGCCGGACGGGGACATCGGCGAGTACGCCCCCGGGTTCGCCTGGCAGAACTACCTCGTGGTGATGGGCGACTACTGGCCGCACGTGCTCCGCTCCTTCGGCTACGCGCTGATCGCGACGGTGCTCGCGCTGGTGATCAGCTACCCGCTGGCCTACTTCATCGGAGTGAAGGCGCGGCCCTGGCCGCTGCTGCAGAACCTGCTCCTCACGCTGGTGATCGCGCCCTTCTTCATCAGCTTCCTGCTCCGGACGCTGGCGTGGAAGCAGATCCTCGCGGACGAGAGCCCGCTCGTGCAGGCGCTCAAGGCCGTGGCGGTCCTGCCGAGCGACGGCCACCTCACGGGGACGCCGATCGCCGTGATCTTCGGCATCACCTACAACTTCATCCCGTTCATGACGCTGCCGCTGTACACGACGCTCGAGCGCCTCGACGTGCGCTTCCTGGAGGCCGGGTCGGATCTCTACGCGCACCCCGCCTCCGTGTTCTGGAGCGTGACCGTCCCCCTGTCGATGCCGGGCATCGTCTCGGGCACGCTGCTGACGTTCATCCCCGCGGCGGGCGACTACATCAACGCGAGCCGGGACTTCCTCGGCTCGTCCCAGACCTCGATGGTGGGCAACGCGATCGAGGCGAACTTCCTCACGCTCGAGAACTACCCGGCGGCCGCCGCGCTCTCGATCGTGCTGATGGCCGTGATCCTGGTCATCGTCGGCTTCTACGTGAAGCGCAGTGGAACGGAGGACCTCCTGTGACCGCGACGGCCGACCGTCCGCTCGCGAGCGCCCAGGAGGCGCTCGGCGCGCCGCCCCCCGCCCCGATCCGGGGCCGCCGCCGCTTCCGGGGCCTCGGGCTCGGCGTCTACACGGCGCTGGCGCTGCTCTTCCTGCTCATCCCGATCGGGTACACCTTCGTCTTCTCCTTCAACGACTCGGGGAAGAGCAACCTCGCCTGGCGCGGGTTCACCCTCGACAAGTGGGTGTCGGCCTGGACCAGCGAGGAGGTGATGACCGCCTTCGGGAACAGCCTGCTGGTCGGTGTGATCGCCACCGTGCTGGCCACTGCGCTCGGCACCATGATCGCCATCGCGCTCGTGCGGTTCCGCTTCCGGTTCCGGTCGGCGATCAGCCTGCTGCTGTTCCTCCCCATGGCGACTCCGGAGGTGGTGCTCGGAGCCGGCCTCGCCGCGCAGTTCCTCAGCGTGGGCGCCGAGAAGGGGCTGGTCACGATCGTGCTGGCGCACACGATGTTCTGCATCAGCTTCGTCGTGGTCACCGTGAAGGCGCGGGTGGCGAGCCTCGACCCGAAGCTGGAGGAGGCGGGACGCGACCTCTACGCGTCGCCGAACCAGGTCTTCTGGCGGATCACCTTCCCGCTGCTGCTGCC
The DNA here is from genome assembly GCF_002931635.1 of Rathayibacter sp. AY2B7. Taxonomy (NCBI): domain Bacteria; kingdom Bacillati; phylum Actinomycetota; class Actinomycetes; order Micrococcales; family Microbacteriaceae; genus Rathayibacter; species Rathayibacter sp. AY2B7. The sequence goes on from NZ_PSUC01000003.1 coordinate 80,893, forward strand.
CGGCATCCTCGCCGCGGCGCTGCTCTCCTTCGCGCTGAGCTTCGACGACTTCATCATCACGAACTTCAACTCCGGATCGGTCACCACGTTCCCGAAGTACATCTACATCGCGGCGGCGCGCGGCATCCCGGCGGAGGCGAACGTCATCGCATCGGCGGTGTTCGTCCTGGCGATCCTCGTGGTGGTGATCACGCAGGTCTCCGCGGCGGCCCGGGCGAAGCGCCTCGCGCGCGAGCAGTAGCTCTGGGCGTGCCGGGAGGTGCGGTCAGACGTAGGAGGCACGGATCGCGCCGACCGGGCGCCCGCCGCCCGACACGACCGGGTTCAGCCGCACCAGCACGTCGTTCGCCGCGGTCCGGTCCACCGCGTCCGCCTCGACCAGGAGCTTCAGCGCGACCACTGTTGCGGCGCGCAGGCTCCCGTCGAGGATCTTCAGGGCGACGGTGGTGCCGTCGGGCGAGGCCATCACGAGCACGCCCTCGGCGCCGAGCTTGGCGACCAGGCCCAGGCGCTCGATCACGACGGTGTTGTCCCGGCCCGGGCCGTCGATCGCCCACGCGTTCTCGAGGATCGCGGCCGTGAGGACGCCGGCCTGGCGGTAGAGGCCGAACGGTGAGGCAGGGGAGGAGGACACGATCCGCGAGACGCCCTTCGCCAGCGCGGTCAGAGGAAGGGCGTGCACGGGAGCTCCGCAGCCGTCGATCCCCGAGGCCACGACGCGCTCGCCGGTGAGGCGCTCGATCGTGTCGACGATGTGCTGCTGCAGCGGGTGCGTCCGCTCGAGGTAGTCCTCGGTGCTCCAGCCGTTCTGCACGCAGGCCAGCAGCATCGCCGCGTGCTTGCCCGAGCAGTTCATGTAGAGCGGGTCGGGAGTCGCGCCCGCCCGCAGCAGCTGAGCGCGGGTCCCGGAGTCGCCGGGCCAGTCGGCCGGGCACTGCAGGGCGGTGTGGTCCAGGCCGGCGCGGAAGAGCAGGTTCTGCACCAGCGCCACGTGCTGGGGGATGCCGGCGTGGCTCGCGGTGGCGATGACCGCCTCCGCGCCGTTCAGCTCGACTCCGGCGGTCATCACCGCGAGGGCCTGGAACGGCTTGAGGCAGGAGCGGGGGAAGACAGGAGCCGTCGGGGTGCCGAGGCTGCGGGCGACGCGGCCCTCGGAGTCGAGGAGGACGGCGGAGCCGGCGTGGCGCGACTCGACGAACCCGGATCGCTCGACGACGGCCAGCTCGACGGACTCGGCGACGGTGAAGGTTCCTGCTGGCATCCCCCCATCCTGCCCGATGCGCCGACCGGTCCCGCGCTCCCGGAGACGCCGAAGGCCACCGGGGAGCGCATCGGCGCCCGCGGTGCCCTTCGGAGGATCGCGCCTAGAGGGTGGCGAACGCGTCGGCGATGACCGACACGGCGTCGTCGAGCAACTCGTCGGTGAGGGCGAGGCTCGGCAGGAAGCGGACCACGTTGCCGTAGGTGCCGGCGCTCAGCACGAGGACCCCGTGCTGGGCGGCGTAATCGATGATCGCCTGGACCGCGACGGCGTTCGGCTCCTTCGTGGTGCCGGCGGTGCCGGGCTGCACGAGCTCCATCGCCATCATCGCGCCGATGCCGCGGACGTCGCCGATGATGTCGTAGCGCTCCTGCAGGCCTCGCAGCGCCGCGCCCAGGCGTGCGCCGATCCGGTCGGCCTCGGCGAGGAGGCCCTCGCGCTCGATGCGCTCGAAGACCGCGACGGCGGCGGCGGCGGCGACGGGGTTCCCGCCGAAGGTGCCGCCCAGTCCGCCGGCCTGCGCCGAGTCCATGATCTCGGCGCGGCCCGTCACGCCCGCGAGCGGCAGGCCGCCGGCGATGCCCTTGGCCGAGAGGACGAGGTCGGGGACGAGGCCGAGGTGCTCGCTGGCGAACCAGGCGCCGGTGCGGGCCATGCCCGATTGGATCTCGTCGGCGACGAAGACGATGCCGTTGGCCGTGCACCACTCCTGCAGTGCCGGGAGGAAGCCGTCGGCGGGGACCATGAAGCCGCCCTCGCCCTGAATGGGCTCGGCGACGAGGCAGGCCAGGGCGGACGCGCCGACGGTCTTCTCGAGGTACGAGATCGCGCGCTGGGCGGCCTCGGCTCCCGACAGGCCGTCGTGGTACGGGTACGAGCTCGGCGCGCGGTGGACGTCGCTGGCGAAGGGTCCGAAGCCCAGGCCGTAGGGCAGCGCCTTGAAGTTCATGGCCATCGTGAGGTTCGTGCGTCCGTGGTACGCGTGGTCGAGCACCGCGACGCCGGGGCGCCCGGTGTGCTTGCGCGCGATCTTGACGGCGTTCTCGACCGCCTCGGCGCCGGAGTTGACCAGGACGGTCTTCTTGGCGAAGTCGCCGGGGGTGTGCTGGGCCAGCAGCTCCGCGACGCGGATGTAGGGCTCGTACGGAGTGACGGTGAAGAGGGTGTGCGTGAGGCGCGCGAGCTGCTCCGCGGCGGCCGCGACGACGGAGTCGTCGGTGTGCCCGATCGTCGTCACGCCGATGCCGGCGCCGAGGTCGATGAAGCTGTTGCCGTCGACGTCGACCAGGATCGCGCCGTGCGCGCGGTCGATGTAGACGGGGAGCGCGGTGCCGACGCCGGTG
>NZ_PSUC01000030.1:0-29679 GCF_002931635.1 Rathayibacter sp. AY2B7
CGACCTCCCACACGGCGATCCTCGCCCGGGAGTGAGCGGGGGCGGGTTTCGCGGGCGCCTCGTGCGAGCCGTTGAGGGTCGCCGTTGCGTTCCCGAGGCTGACGCGGTCCGTCGCCGGGTTTCGCAGGCGCCTCGTGCGACCCATTGAGGGTCGCCGTCACGCTCCAGGGGCGGCCGCGTCTATCGGCGCCGTGGGCGCCGGGGCTGGCCGCCGTGCGTGACGCTCCGCGTCACGCGTCGTGGTCGGTGGTGAGGAAGGTCGCGAGCTCCTCGAGCACGGCCTGCTCGTTGTCGCCCTCGACGCTGACGGTGAGCTCGTCGCCGTGCTCGATTCCGAGCGAGATGATCCCGAGGATCGACGCGGCGTTGACCGGGGTCGCGTCGCCCTTGGCGACGAGGACCTTCTGACCCGACTTCGCCGCGGCCTGGCTGAAGAGCGAGGCGGGGCGGGCGTGGAGGCCCTTCGACGATGCAACCTGCACGGTGCGCTCGACCATGAACGTTTCTCCTTGATCCTGCAGTCGCGACTGCATCAGTGGTGCCCGGAGTCGGGCTCGCCCGGACGGACCGGGCGGGTGGAGGAGTCCCCGTCCGCGCCTGCGACGACCGCGCGAGCGGCGAAGAGGACGGGCAGGGTCTCGAGCACGGCATCGGCACCGTGCGCTCCGAAGACATCGGGCGGGAGGAGGGCGGCCGCGGCTCCCACGAGCTCCGCACGGTGGCGGAGTCCGTCGAACTGCGACTCGAGGTGCGGCCCCACGAGGAGGACGTCGGCCTCGGGGAGGGAGTGGTCGAGACCGGTGAGGGTCTCGGAGCGGAACACGGCATCCATGCCGCGCTCCTTCGCGCCCGCTCGCAGCCGGTGGGCCAGGAACGTGCTCGACGCGCCTGCACCGCAGACGATCAGGATCTTCCGCACCTCGTTCGCCTCCTCGCGTCCGGGTCGTGATTCATCCAAGCATCCCCTCGGAGGGGCGGCACCCTCCAGCAGACAATCTTCCGCGGGGGCGGAAGACGGCCCCTCCCGCCCGCGGCGCGGGGGCTCCCGGGCGCGTCGCCGGGGTGATTGACTGACGGGACGTACGACTCGCCGCCCGCGTCCTGCGGGCCCGCGGCAGGGTCGTGGCGCTCCCGGCGCCCGCCCCGACCGCACGCCTGGAGCCTGATGCCTGACAACCGCGAACGACTGCTGGAGTACCTCTCCCGCGCCGACGGCTGGGTGACGGCGCACGAGCTCGCCGACAGGCTCGGAGTCACCACCCGCAGCGTCCGCAGCTACGTCACCGCGGTGAAGGCGCAGGCCGCCCCGCTGGAGCCGGTCGAGTCCTCCGCGAACGGCTACCGGCTCGCGCGCGAGGCGTACGCGGCGTACCTGGAGGCGCAGCGCAGCCGCGACGTCGAGCCCGACACCCCGCGCGACCGGCTGTACAGCATCGTCCGCCGCCTGGTCGACTCCGACGAGGGCCTGGACGTCTTCGCCCTCGCCGACGCGCTATCGGTGAGCGAGTCGACCGTCGACGCCGACCTGCGCCGGGTGAAGGCCCTCGCCGACGAGGCCGGCCTCGGGCTGGTCCGGCGCGGCCCGTCGGTGCGCCTCCAGGGCAGCGAGGAGGCCCGCCGCCGCCTGATCTCCCGGATGTTCCGCGACGAGAGCGCGCAGGGCGTCTTCACGCTCGACGACGTCCAGCGCGAGTTCGCCTCCCCCGGCCTCGGCGCCTTCAAGACCGAGCTGCTGGCCGAGCTCGAGACCCGCGGCTACTACATCAACGACTACGGCGTGAACAGCGTCCTCCTCCACATCGCGATCGCCGTCGACCGCGTCGCCCGGGGCATCGGGGACCCCTCCGGCTCCCGCCCCTCCCCCGCGATCCACGGCGAGCTCGCGGCCCTGCTGGCGGAGCTGGTGGAGCGGCACTTCGCGACGCGCCTGACCGACGCCGAGCTCGCCCAGCTCGCGATCCTGATGACGACGCGGGTGGCGACGCCCGGGCAGAACGAGCCGGTCGCGGCCGTGGTCGAGAACTACCTCGACCCGAAGGACCTCGCAGTCGTCCGCGAACTCGTCGCCGACGTCAACCGCGAGTACCTGGTCGACCTCGACGACGAGGGCTTCATCGTCCGCCTCGCCCTGCACGTGCGGAACCTGATCGCCCGGGCCGCCGAGGGCGGCTACTCCCGCAACCCGCTCACCCGCTCGATCAAGACCAGCTACCCGATGACCTACGAGATCGCGGTGTTCCTGGCGAGCGGGCTGCAGCGCCGGCGGGGCATCGTGGTCAACGAGGACGAGATCGCCTACATCGCCCTCCACGTCGGCTCGTTCCTCGAGCGGGTGTCGCGGCGGGAGGAGCGTCTGTCCTGCGTGATCGTCTGCCCCAACTACTACGACCTCGCGCACATGCTGCGCCTGCGCGTCGAGCGCTCGCTCGGCACCGAGGTGGAGGTGCGCTCGCTGATCACGCGGAGCGACGTCGACTGGGACCGGCTCACCGCCGACCTCGTGATCACCACGATCGACGAGCACCCCGCGTCCGATGACGTCGTGGTCGTGCAGCCGTTCCTCACCGACCACGACGTCGAGACGGTGCGCCGGGCGATCGCCCGCGTCCGCCGGCACCGCCGCCGCGCGCAGATCAAGGACGAGCTGCTGCAGTTCTTCGACGAGGAGCTGTTCTTCCGCAACGTGCACGCGCGCGACGAGGCGGCGATGATCCGGATGCTGGGCGAGCGGATGATCGCCGGCGGCATCATCGACGAGGACTACGTCGACGGCGCCATCGAGCGCGAGCGGATGAGCTCCACGGCGTTCACCGACAACCTCGCGGTCCCGCACGCGATGGCGATGAGCGCCCGCCGCACCTCCATCGCGATCGTCGTGAACGACACCGCGATGGAGTGGGGCGAGCAGCGGGTGAACGTGATCGCGATGATCGCGTTCGCCTCGGCCGGCCGCAGCACCTTCCAGTCGGTGTTCGACCAGTTCGTCGAGGTGTTCGCCGACCGGGCGGAGGTGCAGCGCCTCATCCGGCGCTCCACGGACTTCGGCGGCTTCATCGAGGAGCTGGTGCGGGTGATCGACAGCTAGCCGCCTCCCGCACTCCGGGTGGAGCCGCAGGGCGCTGTCGTCCTCTCGCTCCCGCGCCCTGTGGGCGCCCGGCGGACCCGCGCCGGGCTCGAGAGGCCGACAGGAGCCTCCTCCGCATCGGATCGGAGGAGCTCTGCGCTGGGGCCTCTAGGCGAAGGGCGTCGGCACGATCCCGTAGGGGGCGAGGCCGGCCGCGCCGCCGTCGGCGAGCGTGGTGACCCAGATGCCGTCGTGGTGCACGGCGACGGAGTGCTCCCAGTGGGCGGCCATGCTGCTGTCCTCGGTCGCGACCGTCCACTCGTCCTCGCGGACGAAGGTCTCGGCGCTGCCCGCGGTGACCATCGGCTCGATCGCGACGACGAGTCCCGGCTTCACCTCGGGGCCGCGCTGGCGCACCCGGTAGTTGAAGACCGGCGGAGCCTCGTGCATGGTGCGCCCGATGCCGTGGCCGATGTAGTCGGTGAGGATGCCGTAGACGCGGCCCGAGTGCTCGGCCTCGTCCTCGATGTACTCCTCGATCGCCGCGCCCACCTCGTTGAGGTGACGGGCGGAGGCGAGGGCGGCGATCCCCCGCCAGAGGGATCCCTCGGTGACCCGCGAGAGCTCGGCGCGTGCCGCGACCTCCTCTGGACGGGAGGGGTCGGGCAGGACGACCGTCATCGCGGAGTCGCCGTTCCAGCCGTCGATCTCGGCGCCGCTGTCGATGGAGACCAGGTCGCCCGGCTCGAGCACGCGCCCGCCGGGGATGCCGTGGACCACCTCGTCGTTGACCGAGGCGCAGATCGTGTGCCGGTAGCCCGGGACGAGCTGGAAGTTCGAGTGGCCGCCGAGCGCGACGATCGCCGACTCGGCGATCGCGTCGAGCTCGAGCGTGGTGACGCCCGGGCGGATCGCCGCGCGGACCGCGTCGAGCGAGGCGGCCGTGGCGAGGCCCGGAGCGAGCATCGCCCGCAGCTGCGCGGGCGTCTTGTAGAGCGAGGAGCGGAACGCCACGGCTCAGGCGGCCGGGGTGTCGAGGCGGCCCACGCGGTGGCCCTCGAGGGCGACGACGATCCGCTCGGTCACCTCGTCGACCGGCCCGAGGCCGTCGACCACGACCACGAGCCCGCGGGCCGCGTAGACGTCGATGAGCGGAGCGGTCTGCTCCTCGTAGAGCGCGAGTCGGCGCCGGATGACGTCCTCGGTGTCGTCGCTGCGCCCCTGCTCGAGCGAGCGCTTGAGAAGGCGGCCGACGACCTCGTCGGGATCGGCCGTCAGCTGGACGACCGCATCGAGCCGGTTGTCGTCCGCTGCGAGGATGCGGTCGAGCTCGTCGACCTGCTCCGTGGTGCGCGGGTAGCCGTCGAGCAGGAACCCGGTCGACGCGTCCGCCTCCTGGAGGCGGTCGTGCACGATCGCGTTGGTCAGCTCGTCCGGCACGTAGCGCCCGTTGTCGAGGTAGGCCTTCGCCTGGAGACCGAGGTCGGTCTCGTTGGCGACGTTCGCGCGGAAGATGTCCCCGGTGGAGATGGCGGGCACCCGGAGGATGTCGCTCAGCCGAGCGGCCTGGGTCCCTTTGCCTGCGCCGGGAGGGCCGATCAGCAGGAGACGGAAGCCGATCGGGTGCGACGTCATCGGAGGAGTCCTTCGTAGTGGCGCTGCTGCAGCTGGGAGTCGATCTGCTTCACCGTCTCCAGGCCGACTCCGACGATGATCAGGATGGACGTGCCGCCGAAGGGGAAGTTCTGGTTCGCACCGACCAGCGCGAGGGCCACGAGGGGCACGAGCGCGATGAGGCCGAGGTAGACCGATCCGGGCAGCGTCACCCGGGTGAGCACGTAGTTGAGGTACTCGGCGGTCGGGCGGCCGGCGCGGATGCCGGGGATGAAGCCGCCGTAGCGCTTCATGTTGTCGGCGACCTCGTCCGGGTTGAAGGTGATCGCGACGTAGAAGTAGGTGAAGCCCACGATCAGGAGGAAGTACAGCGCCATGTAGAGCGGGTGATCGCCCTTGGTGAGGTAGTTCGTGATCCAGGTGACCCAGACCGGGGCCTCCTGGCCAGCGGCGGGCTGGTTGAACTGCGCGATGAGCGCGGGCAGGTACAGCAGCGACGAGGCGAAGATGACGGGCACGACGCCGGCCATGTTGACCTTGATCGGGATGTAGGTGTTGTTGCCGCCGTAGGTGCGGCGGCCGACCATCCGCTTGGCGTACTGCACGGGGATCCGCCGCTGAGACTGCTCCACGAAGACCACGGCGACCACGAGCACGAGGCCCACGCCGAGGACGAGGAGGAAGGTCTCGAAGCCGCGCGACTGCGCGATCGACCACAGGGAGGTGGGGAACTGGGCGGCGATCGAGGTGAAGATCAGCAGCGACATGCCGTTGCCGATGCCGCGCTCGGTGATGAGCTCGCCCATCCACATGATGATGCCGGTGCCCGCGGTCATGGTGATGACCATGAGGAGGATGGAGTACCACTCGTCGGTGATGATGAGCGCCGAGCACTCCGGGACGCCGGAGTTGCCGAAGAGGGCGCCCGAGCGGGCGACGGTGATCAGCGTCGTCGACTGGAGGACGCCGAGCGCGATGGTGAGGTACCGCGTGTACTGGGTGAGCTTGCCCTGACCGGACTGCCCCTCCTTGTACAGCGTCTCGAAGTGAGGGATGACCACGCGCAGCAGCTGCACGATGATCGACGCCGTGATGTACGGCATGATCCCGAGCGCGAAGATCGACAGCTGGAGCAGTGCTCCACCGCTGAAGAGGTTCACGAGCTCGTAGAGACCCGAGGTGCCCTGGTTGCCGGCGAGACAGGCCTGCACGGCGCTGAAGTCGACGAACGGAGCAGGGATGAAGGATCCCAGCCGGAAGATCGCCACGATCGCGAGGGTGAAGCCGATCTTGCGGCGGAGGTCGGGGGTGCGGAAGATCCGCGCAACGGCGCCAAACACTACCTAAGGTCTCCTGCTCAATTCTGTGGTGCGGGATACAGGTCGAGCTTGCCACGCGCTCCCGGAGGGAGTCGGCGTGGCAAGCTCGACCGACAAGCTGCTGGTGCTACTTGATGGATCCGCCCGCAGCGACGATCTTCTGCTCGGCAGAGCTGGAGACCTTGTCGACCGCGACGTTCAGCTTAACCGCAATGTCGCCGTCCCCGAGGACTTTGACCTTCTCGTTCTTGCGGACAGCACCCTTGGCGACCAGGTCGCCGATGGTGACGTCGCCGCCCTGGGGGTAGAGCTCCGCGAGAGCGGACAGGTTCACGACCTGGTACTCGACCCGGAACGGGTTCTTGAAGCCGCGGAGCTTCGGGGTGCGCATGTGCAGCGGCATCTGCCCACCCTCGAAGCCGACGCGCACCTGGTAGCGGGCCTTGGTGCCCTTGGTGCCGCGACCGGCGGTCTTTCCCTTGGAGCCCTCACCGCGACCCACGCGGGTCTTGGCCTTCTTGGCTCCGGCAGCGGGGCGGAGGTGGTGGACCTTGAGCACGTGCTCCTTGGTCGCCGGCGCCGCCGCGCCCTTCGTGGTGGTCGCCTGCCCGGGAGTCGTGGACTCCGCGGCAGCGGCCTTCTTCGTCTCAGCCATTAGTCAATCTCCTCGACCTTCACCAGGTGGGCGACGGTCTTCACGTATCCGCGGTTCTGGGCGTTGTCCTCGCGGACGACGCTCTGACCGATCTTCCTGAGGCCGAGCGAGCGCAGCGTGTCGCGCTGGTACTGCTTCTCGCTGACCTTCGACTTGATCTGGGTCACCTTGAGCTGGGCCATCAGGCACCTGCCTTCGCGTTGGACGCGGCGGCGAGGGCGTCGGCCTCGGCACGGACGAGACGTGCCGGCGCGACCTGGTCGAAGTCGAGACCACGACGAGCTGCAACGGCGCGCGGCTCCTCGAGCTGCTTCAGAGCCTCGACGGTCGCGTGGACGATGTTGATGGTGTTCGACGAGCCGAGCGACTTGCTCAGGACGTCGTGGATGCCGGCGCACTCGAGGACGGCGCGGACGGGACCGCCGGCGATGACACCGGTACCCGCGGCGGCGGGGCGCAGGAGCACCACACCGGCGGCGGCCTCACCCTGGACGGGGTGCGGGATGGTCGAGGCGACGCGGGGGACGCGGAAGAAGTTCTTCTTCGCCTCCTCGACGCCCTTGGAGATGGCGGTCGGGACCTCGCGGGCCTTGCCGTAGCCGACGCCCACCAGTCCGTTGCCGTCTCCGACGACCACGAGCGCGGTGAAGCTGAAGCGACGACCGCCCTTGACGACCTTCGACACGCGGTTGATGGTCACGACGCGCTCGAGGAACTGGCTCTTCTCGGCGTCACGGCCACCGCGGTCGCGGCCACCCTGGTTGCGGTCGCGGCCGCCGCGGCGGGGCTCACGAGCCTCCTGCTGCGGCTGCGTGGACGCAGCGGTCTCGACGGGGGCCTCCGACACAGCGGCGACCTCGGGTTCCTTGTTCTCTGCGGCGCTCACAGGTTGAGCCCTGCCTCTCGTGCTCCATCGGCGATCGCGGCGACGCGACCGGCGTACTTGTTGCCTCCGCGGTCGAAGACGACCGCCTCGACACCGGCGTTCTTGGCGCGCTCGGCGACGAGCTCGCCGACCTTGCGGGCCTTGGCGGTCTTGTCGCCGTCGAACACGCGCAGGTCGGCCTCGAGGGTCGACGCCGACGCGAGGGTGCGGCCCTGAGCGTCGTCGACGACCTGCACGAAGACGTGGCGGGCCGAGCGGTTGACGACGAGGCGGGGGCGCTCGGCGGATCCGACGACCTTCTTGCGCAGACGGTCGTGACGACGACCGCGCGCAGCGGACTTGCTCTTTCCTCTGGTTCCGAGTCCCATGATCACTTACCGCTCTTTCCGGCCTTGCGGCGAACGACCTCGCCGGCGTAGCGCACGCCCTTGCCCTTGTAGGGCTCGGGCTTGCGGATCTTACGAATGTTGGCGGCCACCTCACCGACGGCCTGCTTCGAGATGCCGTGCACGGTGAGCTTGTTGTTGCCCTCGACCGTGAACGAGATGCCCGCGGGCGGGGTGACGACGACCGGGTGCGAGAAGCCGAGCGCGAACTCGATGTCCGAGCCCTTCGCCAGCACGCGGTAACCGGTTCCGACGACCTCGAGGCCCTTGGAGTAGCCCTGCGTGACACCGATGATGTCGTTCGCGATGAGCGTGCGGGTGAGGCCGTGGAGCGAGCGCGACCCGCGCTCGTCATCGGGACGCGAGACCAGCACCTGGCCGTTCTCGACGGACACCTGGATGGGGCTGGCGACCGAGACGGTCAGCTCGCCCTTGGGGCCCTTGACGGTCACAGCGGAACCGGCGACGGAGACGTCGACGCCCGCCGGGATCTCGATGGGGAGTCTTCCAATACGCGACATGAGGGGTTACCACACGTAGGCGAGGACTTCCCCACCCACGCCCTTCTTCTCGGCCTGGCGGTCGGTCAGGAGACCGCTCGAGGTGGACAGGATGGCGACGCCGAGGCCGCCGAGCACGGTGGGGATCTCGGCCGACTTCGCGTACACGCGGAGTCCGGGCTTCGAGACCCGCTTGATGCCGGCGATCGAGCGCTCGCGGTTCGGGCCGTACTTGAGGGAGATGGAGAGCGTCGTGCCGACGCGCGCCTCCTCGACCTTCCAGTCGGCGATGTAGCCCTCGGTCTTGAGGATCTCGGCGATGTTGGCCTTGAGCTTCGAGCCCGGGAGGGTGATGGAGTCGTGGTGCGCGGAGTTCGCGTTACGGATTCTGGTCAGCAGATCTGCGACCGGATCAGTCATGGTCATGGCTGATGGTGCCTTTCTCGCCTGGTTTCGGCACCCTTTACAAGAGTGACGACCTGTGGTGTGGGACGGCGCCGACGACGTCGACGCCCATGCGGCCGCGCGAACGCAGGCCAACGAGCCATGCTACATGGCCGAGGTCCTGCGGTCGAGGGCCGATCGTGCACGGGACCCGGGGATGCCGCGTGGCGCCCGCCGCCGGCTCCGGACGGACCGGTCCGGCGGCGGACGCACGACGAGGCCGGAGGGCGGTTCTCACCGTCCCCCGGCCTCGAGGCTTGCTGCTTACGCGTTGTCCGACGACTTGAACGGGAAGCCGAGCTGCTTGAGCAGCGCGCGACCCTCGTCGTCGGTCTTGGCGGTGGTCACGACGGTCACGTCGAAGCCGCGGACGCGGTCGATGCGGTCCTGGTCGATCTCGTGGAAGATCGACTGCTCCGTGATGCCGAAGGTGTAGTTGCCGTTGCCGTCGAACTGGCGGTCCGACAGACCGCGGAAGTCGCGGATGCGGGGCAGCGCCACCGAGAGCAGGCGGTCCAGGAACTCCCAGGCGCGGTCGCCCCGGAGGGTGACGTGAGCGCCGATGGCCTGGCCCTCGCGCAGCTTGAACTGCGCGATGGACTTGCGGGCCTTGGTGACCTGCGGCTTCTGACCGGTGATGGCGGTGAGGTCCTTGACCGCGCCGTCGATGATCTTGCCGTCGCGGGCGGCCTCACCGACACCGGTGTTGACGACGACCTTGACCAGGCCGGGGACCTGGTGGACGTTGCCGAAGCCGAACTGCTCCTTGAGAGCGGGGATGATGTCGGCCTGGTACTTGGCCTTGAGCCGCGGCTGAACCTTCGCAGCCACTGCGGTGGTGTCAGTCATTACAGTTCCTCACCCGACGCCTTCGCGTAGCGCACGCGAACGGTCTTGGTCACGCCGTCCTTGGTGACGGCCACGTTGCGGTGGCCGACCCGGGTCGGCTTCTTGGTCTTCGGGTCGACGAGCGCGACGTTGGAGATGTGGATCGAGGCCTCGACGGTCTCGATGCCGCCCTCCTTCGAGCCGCGCTGCGTCTGGCCGACGCGGACGTGCTTCTTGACGAAGTTCACGCCCTCGACGACGACGCGGTTGCGCTCGACCAGCACCTCGAGGACCTTGCCCTGCTTGCCGCGGTCTCCACCGCGGGCCTGGGTAGCGCCCGAGATGACCTGGACGAGGTCACCCTTCTTGATCTTGGCCATGACTAGATAACCTCCGGTGCCAGCGAGACGATCTTCATGAACTTCTTGTCGCGGAGCTCGCGACCGACCGGTCCGAAGATACGGGTGCCACGGGGGTCCCCGTCGTTCTTGAGGATGACGGCGGCGTTCTCGTCGAACTTGATGTACGAGCCGTCGGCGCGACGGGTCTGCTTGATGGTGCGGACGATGACGGCCTTGACCACGTCGCCCTTCTTCACGTTGCCACCGGGTATCGCGTCCTTGACGGTGGCGACGATGATGTCACCGAGGCCCGCGTAGCGGCGGCCGGAGCCTCCGAGGACGCGGATGGTGAGAAGCATCTTGGCGCCGGTGTTGTCGGCGACCTTGACTCGGGATTCTTGCTGAAGCATGTGTCTCTCCTGCTAACTCAAGTAGGCCGCGGCCTACTTGGCCTTCTCGAGGATCTCGACCAGGCGCCAGCGCTTGGTGGCGCTGAGGGGACGGGTCTCGCTGATGACGACGGAGTCGCCGATGCCGGCGGAGTTCAGCTCGTCGTGGACCTTGACCTTGGACGTACGGCGGATGACCTTGCCGTACAGCGGGTGCTTCACCCGGTCCTCGACCTCGACGACGATGGTCTTGTCCATCTTGTCGCTGGTGACGTAGCCGCGACGGGTCTTGCGGTATCCGCGAGCGCCCGCCTCCTTCACGTCGTGGGCGGCCGACTCGTGGCCGGCGCTGTCATTGACGGTTGCCATTACTTGGCCTCCTCGTTCGACTCGGTCGCCTCGACCTCGGCCTTGGCGGCCTTCTTGGTCTTGGGCTTCTTCTCCGCCTTGGCCGGGGCCTCGACGGGTGCGGGGGTGGCGCGGATGCCCAGCTCGCGCTCACGGATGACCGTGTAGATGCGGGCGATGTCGCGCTTGACGGCACGCAGGCGGCCGTTGGTGTCCAGCTGACCGGTGGCCGACTGGAAGCGGAGGTTGAACAGCTCCTCCTTGGCCTTCTTCAGCTCGGTGACGAGACGCTCGTCCTCGTAGGTGTCGAGCTCGGCGGGGGCGAGCTCCTTGGATCCGATCGCCATTACGCGTCTCCCTCCTCGCGCTTGATGATGCGTGCCTTGAGGGGCAGCTTGTGGATGGCACGGGTCATGGCCTCACGAGCGAGCTGCTCGTCGACGCCGGCGACCTCGAAGAGGACGCGACCCGGCTTGACGTTCGCGACCCACCACTCCGGCGAGCCCTTACCGGAACCCATGCGGGTCTCGGCGGGCTTCTTGGTGAGCGGACGGTCGGGGTAGATGTTGATCCACACCTTTCCGCCGCGCTTGATGTGACGCGTCATCGCGATACGAGCGGACTCGATCTGACGGTTGGTCACGTAGGCGGGGGTGAGGGCCTGGATGCCGAACTCACCGAACGACACCTTGGTGCCACCGGTGGCCTGGCCGGACCGGCCCGGGTGGTGCTGCTTGCGGTGCTTGACTCGACGCGGAATCAACATGGTTATGCCTCAACTCCTGCTGCGACGGGCGCCTCGCTCTGCTGGCGGGGTGCACGGCGCGGACGGTCGCTGCGCTCGGGGCGCGACGACTTGCTGTTCGCCTGCTCGCGGGCGAGCTCCTTGTTGGTGATGTCGCCCTTGTAGATCCAGACCTTCACGCCGATGCGGCCGAAGGTGGTCTTCGCCTCGTAGAAGCCGTAGTCGATGTTCGCGCGGAGGGTGTGCAGCGGCACGCGTCCCTCGCGGTAGAACTCCGAGCGGCTCATCTCGGCGCCGCCGAGGCGGCCGGAGACCTGGATGCGGACGCCCTTGGCGCCGGCGCGCTGAGCGCCCTGCAGGCCCTTGCGCATCGCGCGGCGGAAGGCCACGCGGGCGGAGAGCTGCTCGGCGATGCCCTGGGCGACCAGCTGAGCCTCGGCCTCGGGGTTCTTGACCTCGAGGATGTTCAGCTGGATCTGCTTGCCCGTGAGCTTCTCGAGGTCGGCGCGGATGCGCTCGGCCTCGGCGCCGCGGCGGCCGATCACGATGCCCGGGCGGGCGGTGTGGATGTCGACGCGGACGCGGTCACGGGTGCGCTCGATCTCGATGCGGGCGACGCCCGCACGGTCGAGCTGCGTGGCGAGGAGTCGGCGGATCTTGACGTCCTCGGCGAGGTAGTCGCTGTACCGCTGGCCCTTCTTGGTGCTGTCGGAGAACCAGCGCGACACGTGGTCGGTGGTGATTCCCAGACGGAAACCGTAGGGGTTTACTTTCTGACCCATTACTTGGTCCCCTCCTCAGGAGTGGCCAGCACGACGGTGATGTGGCTGGTGCGCTTGTTGATGCGGAAGGCACGACCCTGAGCACGGGGCTGGAATCGCTTGAGGGTGGTTCCCTCATCGACGAAGGCGCGGGACACGATCAGGTCCTGGTCGTCGAGGTACTCGTTCGAGGCATCGGCCTTGACGCGAGCGTTGGCCATCGCCGAGGCGACGAGCTTGTAGACGGGCTCGGACGCACCCTGCGGCGCGAACTTCAGGATGGCCAGTGCCTCCTGAGCCTGCTTCCCGCGGATCAGGTTCACGACACGGCGAGCCTTCTGGGGGGTGACGCGGATGTGTCGCACGCGTGCGATCGACTCCACCATTTCTCTCCTCCTTCTCGTCGCCGCGTCAGCGGCGACGGCCCTTCTTGTCGTCCTTCTCGTGACCGCGGAAGGTCCGAGTGGGGGCGAACTCGCCGAGCTTGTGGCCGACCATGGTCTCGGTCACGAACACGGGGATGTGCTTGCGACCGTCGTGGACCGCGATGGTGTGACCCAGCATCGCCGGGATGATCATCGAACGGCGCGACCAGGTCTTGATGACGTTCTTGTTGCCGGCTTCGTTGGCCGTGAACACCTTGCGGAGCAGGTGGTCGTCAACGAAGGGGCCCTTCTTGAGACTGCGAGGCATCTTCTACAACTCCTACTTGCGCTTCTTACCGGCGGTGCGGCGGCGAACGATGAGCTTGTCGCTCTCCTTGTTGGGGCGACGGGTGCGTCCCTCGGACTGACCCCACGGGCTGACCGGGTGGCGTCCACCGGAGGTCTTGCCCTCTCCACCACCGTGCGGGTGGTCGACCGGGTTCATCGCGACACCGCGGACGGTCGGGCGGACGCCCTTCCAGCGCATGCGGCCTGCCTTGCCCCAGTTGATGTTCGACTGCTCGGCGTTGCCGACCTCGCCGATCGTGGCGCGGCAGCGCGCGTCGACGTTGCGGATCTCGCCCGACGGCAGGCGGAGCTGCGCGTAGGGGCCGTCCTTGGCGACGAGGCGGACCGAGGTGCCGGCCGAGCGGGCGAGCTTGGCGCCGCCTCCCGGCTTGATCTCGATGGCGTGGATGACCGTACCGGTCGGGATGTTGCGCAGCGGCAGGTTGTTGCCGGGCTTGATGTCGGCGCCGGCGCCCGACTCCACGACGTCGCCCTGCGAGAGCTTGTTCGGGGCCAGGATGTAGCGCTTGGTGCCGTCCACGAAGTGGAGCAGCGCGATGCGCGCCGTGCGGTTGGGGTCGTACTCGATGTGAGCGACCTTGGCGTTGACGCCGTCCTTGTCGTTGCGACGGAAGTCGATCAGACGGTACTGGCGCTTGTGGCCACCACCGATGTGACGCGTCGTGATGCGGCCGGAGTTGTTGCGGCCACCGGTCTTGGACAGCGGGCGCAGGAGCGACTTCTCGGGCGTCGAGCGGGTGATCTCGGCGAAGTCGGCAACGCTGGAGCCGCGGCGACCGGGGGTCGTGGGCTTGTACTTACGAATAGCCATTGTCTGTTTCCTCTACGCTTCTTCGGCTCAGCCGACGCTCGTGAAGATGTCGATGGAGCCGGACTTCAGCGTGACGATCGCGCGCTTGGTGTCCTTGCGCTTGCCGGTGCCGAACTTCGTGCGGCGGGTCTTGCCCTGGCGGTTCAGCGTGTTGATCGACGCGACCTCGACGCCGAAGATCTTCTCGATGGCGAGCTTGATCTCGGTCTTGTTCGAACGCGGGTCGACCACGAAGGTGTACTTGCCCTCGTCGATCAGGCCGTAGGACTTCTCCGAGACGACCGGGGAGATGATGACGTCGCGGGGGTCCTTGTTGAACGCGGCGGACTGGCTCATGCGTTCACCTCTTCCTTGTTGGACTCGACGCCCGACTTGGCCGCGATGAACGCGTCGAGCGCGCCCTTCGAGAACACGATGTCGTCGGAGACGAGCACGTCGTACGCGTTGAGCTGGTCGGCCGGCAGGATGTGCACGAACGGCACGTTGCGGAGCGAGAGCTCGGCGATGTAGTCGTCGCGCTCGAGCACCACGAGGACGTTGCGCGACACCGAGAGGGCGTCGAGCAGGACGAGGACGTCCTTGGTCCGGGGGGTGTCGCCGAGGGCGAGGGACTCGACCACGTGGATGCGGGCACCGCGGGCGCGGTCCGAAAGAGCACCGAGCAGAGCCGCGGCGATCATCTTCTTGGGGGTGCGCTGCGCGTAGCTGCGGGGGGTCGGTCCGTGGACCACGCCACCACCGGTCATGTGCGGGGCGCGGATCGAGCCCTGACGAGCGCGACCGGTTCCCTTCTGCTTGAACGGCTTGCGACCGGCTCCGGAGACCTCACCGCGGTTCTTCGTCTTGTGGGTTCCCTGGCGCGCCGCGGCGAGCTGGGCCACGACGACCTGGTGGATGAGGGGGATGTTGGTCTGGACGTCGAAGAGCGCGGCGGGGAGCTCGACCGAGCCCGCCTTCTGGCCCTTGACGTCGATGATGTCGACAGAGGTAGCCATGGAACTACGCTCCCTTCACGGCGTTGCGAACGAACACGAGGCGACCGCGGGCACCGGGGACGGCGCCCTTGACGAGCAGCAGGCCCTTCTCGGCGTCGACGGAGTGCACCTTGAGGTTGAGCACGGTGACGCGCTCGCCACCCATGCGACCGGCCATGCGCATGCCCTTGAAGACACGGCTGGGGGTCGAGGAGGCACCGATGGAGCCGGGCTTGCGGTGGTTGCGGTGCGAACCGTGCGAAGCCGAGACGCCCTTGAAGTTGTGACGCTTCATGACACCGGCGAAGCCCTTGCCCTTGCTGGTGCCGACGACGTCGACCTTGGTGCCGGCCTCGAAGACGGCGTCCACGGTCAGCTCCTGGCCGGCCGAGTAGTCGGCGGCGTCGGAGGTGCGGACCTCGGTGAGGTGGCGGCGGGGGGTGACGCCCGCGGCGTCGAAGTGACCGGCGGCGGGCTTGTTCACCTTGCGCGGGTCGATCGCACCGGCGGCGAGCTGAACGGCGGTGTAGCCGTCCTTCTCCTCCGTGCGGACCTGGGTCACGACGTTGGGGCTGATCTCGATGACGGTGACCGGCACGAGCTTGTTGTTCTCGTCCCAGACCTGGGTCATTCCGAGCTTGGTGCCGAGGAGGCCCTTGCTGGTCTTCAGCGTGGGGGAAACAGTGACAGACATGGTGGCACTCCTCCTTAGAGCTTGATCTCGATGTTGACGTCGGCCGGCAGGTCGAGGCGCATGAGCGAGTCGACGGCCTTGGGCGTCGGGTCGATGATGTCGATGAGGCGCTTGTGGGTGCGCATCTCGAAGTGCTCGCGGCTGTCCTTGTACTTGTGGGGAGAACGGATCACGCAGACCACGTTCTTCTCGGTCGGCAGCGGCACGGGGCCGACCACCGTTGCACCGGCACGGGTGACCGTGTCGACGATCTTGCGCGCCGACGTGTCGATGACCTCGTGGTCGTACGACTTCAGTCGGATGCGGATCTTCTGTCCCGCCATGTGTGATCTCTCACTCTCTTGTTATTGCGTCGTACGCGACTCCCCCGGCCGGAGCCGGACTCGTCTCGCATTGGACGCGCTCGCGAAGGAACTCCGGTGACCCGGAAAAGTGCAACCAGTGTTCTTCTGTCAAAAGCACCGCACCCCTGGGGCGCTCCGATCGCCGTGCAGAACGCACGACGCACGGAGAACCCGTTGAGATGTCGGTTGTTGTCGTTCTGCTACCCGCCGCCTCGACGTCGCACCCGCGCGGCCGCCCTCTCGGGTCGAGCCTCCGCGATGCCGTCTCGGCACTGCCTGGCAGTGTCCCCCTCCGAGCAGCACGCCGCCCGAGAGGAAATTTTGAACTAGAAGAGTCTCCCACAGATGCCCCACCCCTGCAACCCGGGCGTGTCGCGCCGGAGGGCTCCTCCGCGAGCACGTCGTGACGGCCCTGGGGAGCCGGTCGCTCCGAGCAGCAGCGCGGGTCGGAGGGCCTCCCCCGCTACTCGAAGAGCAGCGCCCGGACGGCGGTCTCGGCCGACGCGGGGCGCGACGCGTCGATGGTCTCGCCGGCGCGGAAGTGGTCCAGCAGCCGCGGGTCGACGTAGCTGGCGCGGGCGACCGTCGGCGTGTTCCCGAGCACGTCCGAGGCATCGCGCATCGCCTGGGCGATCGCCGAGTTCCGAGCGCGCTGCGTGGCCTGCGGGCCCGACTTCGCCAGGCTCAGCGCGGCCGCGACCGTGCCGTGCAGAGTGCGGAAGTCCTTCGCCGTGAAGTCGTCGCCGGCGCGCTCGCGCACGTAGTCGTTGATCTCGGGCGCCGAGATCGGCCGCCACTCCCGCCCGTCCTTCCAAGCGAGCAGGCGGGCGTTCGGCCCGCGACGCTTGAGAGCACGGACGACGCGCGAGAGGTCGTGGTCGAGGATCTCGCTCGTCCACGCCTGATGGCTCTTCCCGGGGAAGGCGAGGGCGACCCGGTCCCCGTGGGTCGTGGCGTGCGCGCACAGGAGCGTCGAGAGGCCGATGCTGCCGTGCTCCTTCGCGTACCTCTCGCTGCCGACGCGGAGCGATCCGGTGTCGAGCATCCGGAAGGCGGTGGCCAGCGCGCGCTCGCGGTCGGGTCCGTCCGAGCGGAGGGCGATGGTCACGGCCCGGCGCGCCCCGGGCAGGGCCTCCGCGAGCCGCAGCGCCCGGTCGAACTTGATCCGGTCCTTCTGCTCGCGCCAGGTCGGATGGTAGACGTACTGGCGGCGGCCGGCCGAGTCGACGCCGGTGGCCTGGATGTGCCCGTTGGGATACGGGGCGATCCAGACGTCCGCCCAGGCCGGCGGGATGCCGAGACGGTCGAAGCGTGCGCGCAGCTCCTTGTCGGCGACGGTCGCGCCCTTCGGGTCGCGGTAGCTGAAGCCGGAGCCCGCGCGCACCCGGGTGTAGCCGCGCCCGCTCGAATCGGTCCTGCGGAGTCGTTGCACGCGGGTGTCAGCCATCGATCCGACGATAGGACGGCGGATCCGAGGCCCGCACCCGCTTGACGGCGGGGAGGAGCAGTCGGACGGCAGCCGCTACTCGTTGCCGATCCGCTTGTCGGCCTGGCGCTTCAGGTCCTCGATGCGGTCGTCGTACTTGCCGTTGGTGAGGCGGCTGGCGATCTCGCCCGCCTTCTCGAGGGTCTGGTCGGAGACCTGCTCGGCCTTCTCGCTCCGCAGCGCGTCCTGGGCCTTCCGGCTGTTGAGCAGTTCGCCGGCCTGGCGTCCGAGCTTCCCGAGATCCACGATGATGCCTCCTTGTAAACGCGCACAGGGCGGCGCGTGCCTCAGTGTGGCGCTCCCGGCTGGGGGAACGGTGCGGGCGCGCCGGTCAGCCGGCCAGTGCGATCACCTGCTCCGCTGCGTCTGCCAGGGCGCGGCCGTAGGAGGGACCGTGACCGGCGGCGTGGACGGCGAGCGGGTGCAGCTGGTGGAGTGGCACCCGCTCCTCGTAGCCGGCCCCCAGCGGATGCTGCTCGCGGTAGCCCTCGAGGACGGCGTCGAGGTGCGGAGCACCGAAGAGGGCCAGCATCGCCAGATCGGTCTCGCGGTGTCCCCCGTGAGCGGCAGGGTCGATCAAGACGGCGCCGTCCGCCGACCAGAGCACGTTGCCGGTCCAGAGGTCCCCGTGGATCCTGGCGGGCCCCGCACCGTCGTCGAAGGCTCCGGTCGCCACCCGGTCCAGAGCCTGCTCGACAAGCCGCGACTCGGCTGCCGTGAGGTTGCCCGCCTCCACGGCGGGGCCGAGGAACGGCCGCACCCGCTGCTCCGCGTAGAAGCGCCCCCACGAGTCGTCCGGGCGGCACGGCATCCCGCGGCGGCCGATGTAGGCGGGGCCGGTCCATCCCGGGGGCGGCGCTCCGAACGCCGCGGCTCCGGCGTCGTGCGTCCGGGCGAGCGCGGCGCCGAAGGCCCGAGCCGACTCGGCGGAGGGTCGCGCGGAGCGGATCTCCTCCAGCTCGATGCGCCCGGGCGACACCCTCTCCACCCCGACACAGCGCGCACCGCCGTCCGCCGCGCGCAGCCAGTCCAGGCCGGCCGCCTCCCACTCGAAGAACTGCGGGAGGGCACGGGGGTCGCTCTTCACGAAGGGCATGCCGCCACGCTAGCCGGGCGTCCCCGGGAACGACGAGAGGGGCCACCCGCCGAAGCGGACGACCCCTCTCGAGAGATCAGTAGGACGGACCTACTTGATGATCTTGGTGACCGTACCGGCACCCACGGTGCGTCCACCCTCACGGATGGCGAAGCCGAGGCCCTCCTCCATGGCGATCGGCTGGATCAGCGCGACCGTCATGTCGGTGGTGTCGCCGGGCATGACCATCTCGGTGCCCTCGGGCAGCGTGATGACGCCGGTGACGTCGGTGGTGCGGAAGTAGAACTGCGGACGGTAGTTCGCGTAGAACGGGTTGTGACGCCCACCCTCATCCTTGGACAGGATGTACGCGGTGCCCTCGAAGTCCGTGTGCGGCGTGACCGAACCCGGCTTGACGACGACCTGGCCGCGCTCGACGTCCTCGCGCTTGGTGCCGCGGAGGAGCAGACCGCAGTTCTCGCCGGCCCAGGCCTCGTCGAGCTGCTTGTGGAACATCTCGATTCCGGTGACCGTGGTCTTCTGCGTCGGGCGGATGCCGACGATCTCGACCTCGGAGTTCAGAGCGAGGGTTCCGCGCTCCGCACGGCCGGTGACGACGGTTCCACGACCGGTGATCGTGAAGACGTCCTCGATCGGCATGAGGAACGGCTTGTCCTTGTCGCGCACCGGGTCCGGGATGGACTCGTCGACCGCGTCCATCAGGTCGAGGATCGACTGGGTCCAGGTGTCGTCGCCCTCGAGGGCCTTGAGGCCGGAGACGCGCACGACGGGGGCGTCGTCGCCGGGGAAGCCCTGCGACGAGAGGAGCTCGCGGACCTCGAGCTCGACGAGCTCCAGGATCTCCTCGTCGTCCACCATGTCGGCCTTGTTCAGCGCGACGAGGAGGTAGGGGACGCCGACCTGCTTGGCGAGGAGGACGTGCTCACGGGTCTGAGCCATCGGGCCGTCGGTGGCGGCGACCACGAGGATCGCGCCGTCCATCTGGGCCGCGCCGGTGATCATGTTCTTGATGTAGTCGGCGTGACCCGGGGCGTCGACGTGCGCGTAGTGGCGCTTCGGCGTCTCGTACTCGACGTGCGAGATGTTGATCGTGATGCCGCGCTGGCGCTCCTCGGGAGCGGAGTCGATCGACGCGAAGTCACGCTGGACGTTGGTCGCGGACGGGAACTTGTCCGCCAGAACCTTCGAGATCGCCGCGGTGAGCGTGGTCTTTCCGTGGTCGACGTGACCGATGGTTCCGATGTTGACGTGCGGCTTGGTCCGCTCGAACTTGGCCTTAGCCACTGTGGGTCCTCCTCAGGACTTAGGTGCAAGCATCCGCATCCGGGCGGCCGCACGGGGCGGCACGAGGACAGGAGGACTTGCGGGGGTTTTGTGTACGTATGTTACCGGCAGTGGTCGTGCGGCCGTCCCGCTGCGACAGGGGGCGCGCTGCACTCGGCAGCAAACCCGCACGACACTACCAGGCCGTCGCCGTTCCGGGGAACGGCGACGGCCCAGGGGCGGAGCTACTCGCCCTTGTTCTTCTGGACGATCTCCTCGGCCACGGCCTTGGGGACCTCGGCGTAGGTCTCGAACGTCATCGAGTAGACGGCGCGGCCCGAGGTCTTCGAGCGCAGGTCTCCGATGTAGCCGAACATCTCGGACAGCGGGACGTTGGCCCGGATGACCTTGATGCCGGTGGCGTCCTCCATCGACTGGATCATCCCGCGACGCGAGTTGATGTCGCCGATGACGTCGCCCATGTACTCCTCGGGAGTACGGACCTCGACGGCCATGAGCGGCTCGAGGAGGACCGGCTGCGCCTTGCGCGAGGCCTCCTTGAACGCGATCGAGCCGGCGATCTTGAACGCCATCTCGGAGGAGTCGACGTCGTGCGCCGCTCCGTCGACCAGGGTCGCCTTCACGCCGACCATGGGGTAGCCGGCGAGCACGCCGACCTGCATGGCGTCGCGGATGCCCGCGTCGACGGAGGGGATGTACTCGCGCGGGACGCGGCCACCGGTGACGCCGTTGACGAACTCGTAGGTCTTGTCGGCCTCGACCTCCATCGGCTCGATGGTGATCTGGACCTTCGCGAACTGGCCGGAGCCACCCGTCTGCTTCTTGTGGGTGTAGTCGTACTTCTCGACCGTGCGGCGGATCGTCTCGCGGTACGCGACCTGGGGCTTGCCCACGTTGGCCTCGACGTTGAACTCGCGCTTCATGCGGTCGACCAGGATGTCGAGGTGCAGCTCGCCCATTCCCTTGATGACCGTCTGACCGGTCTCCTGGTTCTGCTCGGTGCGGAAGGTGGGGTCCTCCTCCGCGAGCTTCTGGATCGCGGTGCCGAGCTTCTCCTGGTCCGCCTTCGTCTTGGGCTCGATGGCGACCTCGATGACGGGCTCCGGGAAGGTCATCGACTCGAGCACGACCTGCGCGGCCGGGTCGCTCAGGGTGTCACCGGTGGTGGTGTCCTTGAGGCCGATGACGGCGTAGATGTGGCCGGCGGTGACCGAGTCGACCGGGTTCTCCTTGTTGGAGTGCATCTGGAAGATCTTGCCGATGCGCTCCTTCTTGCCCTTGGTCGAGTTGATGACCTGGGCACCGGAGTCGAGCTTGCCCGAGTAGACGCGGACGTAGGTCAGGCGACCGAAGAACGGGTGCACGGCGACCTTGAACGCGAGCGCCGAGAAGGGCTCGGTCGAGTCCGCGTGGCGCATGATGACCTTCTCCTCGTCGCGGACGTCGTGCGCCTCGATGGCGGGGACGTCGAGCGGGGAGGGGAGGTAGTCCACGACAGCGTCGAGCATCGGCTGGACGCCGCGGTTCTTGAACGCGGAGCCGCAGAGCACCGGGTAGATCTCGGAGTTGACGGTCATCTTGCGGATGGCGCCCTTGATCTCCGCGACGGTGAGCTCCTCGCCGCCGAAGTACTTCTCGAGCAGCTCGTCGGAGGTCTCCGCGACGGTCTCGAGGAGCTTCTCGCGGTACTCCGCCGCCTTGTCGGCGAGGTCGGCCGGGATCTCCTCGATCTCGTACTTCGCGCCGAGCGCGACGTCACCCTTCGAGTCGCCGCGCCACGTGAGCGCGCGCATCTCGACCAGGTCGACGACGCCCTCGAAGGAGGACTCCGCGCCGATGGGCAGCTGGATGACCAGCGGCTTCGCGCCGAGGCGCTTGATGATCGTGTCGACCGTGTAGTAGAAGTCGGCGCCGAGCTTGTCCATCTTGTTGACGAAGCAGATGCGCGGGACGTCGTACTTGTCGGCCTGACGCCAGACGGTCTCGGACTGGGGCTCGACGCCCTCCTTGCCGTCGAAGACGGCGACGGCGCCGTCGAGGACGCGGAGCGAGCGCTCGACCTCGACCGTGAAGTCGACGTGACCGGGGGTGTCGATGATGTTGATCTGGTTCTTGTTCCAGAAGCAGGTCGTCGCGGCGGACGTGATCGTGATGCCGCGCTCCTGCTCCTGCGCCATCCAGTCCATCGTCGCGGCGCCGTCGTGGACCTCGCCGATCTTGTGCGTGATACCCGTGTAGAACAGGATGCGCTCGGTGGTGGTGGTCTTGCCGGCATCGATGTGGGCCATGATGCCGATGTTGCGGACCTTGTTCAGGTCGGTGAGCACATCTTGTGCCACGGAGTTCCTCCGATAGGTGATGGAGCCAGCGCACCGGGTTCATGGCCGAATGGCTGGGATTCTGGTGGTGGCGGTCGCCCGGTCGCGGGGATCGGGCGATCCGCCGCCGGGACCGGGCCCGCAGCGGTGACGCCGCGGGCCCGGTGGTCGCGGTCGCCCGGAGGCGGCCGCGGGGTGCGCTACCAGCGGTAGTGCGCGAAGGCCTTGTTCGACTCGGCCATCTTGTGGGTGTCCTCGCGACGCTTGACAGCGGCGCCCAGACCGTTCGACGCGTCGAGGATCTCGTTCATGAGACGCTCGGTCATCGTCTTCTCGCGACGGGCCTTCGCGTAGCTGGTGAGCCAGCGGAGCGCGAGGGTGTTGGCGCGGTGGGGCTTGACCTCGACCGGGACCTGGTAGGTCGAGCCGCCGACGCGGCGGCTGCGGACCTCGAGGGTCGGGCGGACGTTGTCGAGCGCCTTCTTGAGGGTGACGACCGCGTCCTGGCCGTTCTTGCCGGCGACGCCCTCGAGGGCACCGTAGACGATGCGCTCGGCGAGGCCCTTCTTGCCGTCCAGGAGGATCTTGTTGACGAGCTGGCTGACGATGGGGGCGCCGTAGACGGGGTCTGCGACGACGGGGCGCTTGGGAGCGGGGCCCTTACGAGGCATTACTTCTTCTCCATCTTCGCGCCGTACCGGCTGCGAGCCTGCTTGCGGTTCTTGACGGCCTGGGTGTCCAGGGCGCCGCGAACGATCTTGTAGCGGACACCGGGGAGGTCCTTGACGCGACCGCCGCGCACGAGCACCATCGAGTGCTCCTGCAGGTTGTGGCCCTCGCCGGGGATGTAGGCGGTGACCTCGGTGCCGTTGGAGAGCTTCACGCGGGCCACCTTGCGGAGGGCCGAGTTCGGCTTCTTGGGCGTGGTCGTGTAGACGCGCGTGCAGACGCCGCGCTGCTGGGGGTTGGCCTTCAGGGCGGGCGCCTTGGTCTTGGTGACCTTCGGCGTGCGTCCCTTGCGGACCAACTGCTGAATCGTTGGCACTGGTTTTGCTCCTTGAATGCTGCACGGTGACAGCGGATCGATGGTCGACATTCGGCCCTCCCGTCTCCGGGAACGGCCGAGTTCATCTGGACCCGACGCACCCCGCGGCCCCGCGAGCGGGACCGGGAGGGTGAGGGGTATGCCGTGGGGGCCGCCCGATCGGACGAACCCGCGGATCCTCGCGGACCCGGTGGAGCGAAGTGCGGCGACCGCATCGACCCGGAGGCACGACACGAGCGCACGGCAAAGCGCACACCCGAAGAACATTACGGGGAGTGACGGGGCCGGTCAACCGAGCGGCGTTCGCCCTGGGAGATGCCGCAGGGCCGCGACGAGCCGCGCCGGGAGTCCGCCGTCACTCCCGCTCGTCGCCCTCCCAGCCCCAGTGAGGGCTGCGGCCGCCGGCGTCGCGACGGGCCAGGAGCAGGAGGAAGACGAGCTGGACGGCCGCCGCGAGCACGCCGGTCGCGATCGCGAAGACAGTGGGCGCGTGGTCGAGGATCCAGCCGAGGATCTCCCCCGGCTCCTGACGGCCGAGCCCGTAGAGCGCTCCGCCGGTGAGGAGGAAGAGCAGGTAGACGACGACCCCGGTCAGCAGCGACGGGCCGAGGACGCGGTGGACGGCGGGACGGGCGGCGAGGGTCACCATCGCGACCAGCACGGCGACGACGCAGACCGCCACCGACACCGGCCCCAGCAGCGGACCGGCGTCGCGCTCGGGCACGACGTCCTGGTCCAGCAGGAGGCTGAGGACCCCGAACGCGCAGACGACCAGGGCGAGGTAGAGGAACCCGGCGAAGCCGGCCAGCGCGAGGCCGTAGCCCAGACCGGCTCCGCGGCCCTGCCCCTGCCCCTCCGGAGTCACGACTGCGCGGCCGCTTCGCGCTCGGCGTTGCGGCGCTTGACGCCCCGGGCACGGCCCGCGATCGCGGCGCCGCCCCAGACGCTCGCCTCCCGGCCGAGGACGCCGGCAGCGAGGACCGCCGCGAGGACGGCGGGATCGCGGACGTAGTCGAGCGCGAGGGAGCGGTCGATCGGCAAGGCGAGCGGTCCGACGGCGCTCCAGCCGCCGACCAGCGCGGCCGCGGCCGTGAGGAGGGCGACGAGGAAGCCGCCGAGGACGTAGGCCCACCAGCCCGCGCGGTTCACGACCAGCACGATCAGCGCCAGGCCGACCAGGAACGCGGCCACCGGGGCGAGGAAGAGCACGGTCGGTGCCGCGTCCAGCGCGAGGGCGACCGGGTCGCCTCCGACGCGGTCGACGAGGAGGCGGATCGCCGTCAGGGCGACGAGGTACAGGACGGCGAAGACCGCGGTCGTCAGGAGGGCGAGCGCGAGGCCCGCGAGACGGTTGCCGGAGCGCCGGACCGGCTCGGGCTCGGCCTCGACCGGCCCGAGGGCGCTGGGGGCGGACGCCGCGACGGCCGGGGCGACGGGCTCGACGGTCGGCTGCCGGCCCGTCACGGGTTCGGGCCAGACGTACTCCCGGGTCGGCTGGGGTCCGGTTCCGCCGGACGTCTCGGTCGCGGAGGGGATCCGCGTGGTCTCGGCGTCGCTGCTCCAGGTCACCCGGACAGCATAGGCACGCCTTCCGCCGCGCCCGGTGCGCCGCGCGGCTCCCCGTCGACGGGGGACAGCGCCGACCGTCTACTCGAGCGGGTGGAGGAG
The DNA here is from genome assembly GCF_002931635.1 of Rathayibacter sp. AY2B7. Classification (NCBI taxonomy): domain Bacteria; kingdom Bacillati; phylum Actinomycetota; class Actinomycetes; order Micrococcales; family Microbacteriaceae; genus Rathayibacter; species Rathayibacter sp. AY2B7. The sequence goes on from NZ_PSUC01000030.1 coordinate 24,735, forward strand.
GCGGTGCAGGAACTGCCGGGTGCGCGGCTCCCGCGGCTCCCGGAGGATCTGCGCAGGGGCGCCCCGCTCGACGACCACGCCGTCGGCCATGAAGACGACCTCCGAGGCCACCTGCCGGGCGAACTCGAGCTCGTGCGTCACGACGAGCATGGTCCAGCCCTCCCCCGCCAGCTCCCGCATCAGCGAGAGCACGTCGCCGACCAGCTCCGGGTCCAGCGCCGAGGTGGGCTCGTCGAAGAGGAGCAGATCGGGCCGCAGCGCGAGCGCCCGGACGATGCCCACGCGCTGCTGCTGACCGCCGGAGAGTTCGAAGGGGAAGGCGCTCCCCCGGCCGCCGAGGCCGACGCGCTCGAGCAGGCGCTCCGCCTCCGGGACCACCTCGGACGCGGGACGGCGCTGCACTCGCAGCGGCCCCTCCGTCACGTTCTGGAGGACGGTCAGGTGCGGGAAGAGGTTGAAGTGCTGGAAGACCATCGCGGAGTGGTCGCGCAGCCCGGTCAGCGCCTTCCGTCCGACGCCGCGGTCGAAGTCGAGGACGCTGCCGTCGGCGAGCTCGACCACCCCGCCGTCCGGCACCTCGAGGCTGTTCAGCGAGCGCAGGACGGTGGTCTTGCCCGAGCCGGACGGCCCGATCAGGGCGACGACCTCGCCACGATGGACCTCCAGGTCGATGCCGCGCAGCACCTCCACTCCGCCGAACGACTTGCGGAGGCCGCGGGCCGTGAGCACGGGCCTGGCGTCGGTCGGAGTGTCAGCGGGCGACATAGCGGTCCAATCGCTTCTCGAGCAGGCCCTGGCCGCTGGAGAGCACCAGGCAGATGAGCCAGTAGATCAGAGCGGCCTCGAGGTAGAGGAGCATGAACTCGCTCGACGCGGTGGCGATCTTCTGCGCCTGCCGGAAGAGCTCGGTCACCAGGATGAGGGAGGCCAGCGAGGTGTCCTTCACCAGCGAGATGAAGGTGTTCGACAGCGGCGGGACGGAGACGCGCGCGGCCTGCGGGAGGATGATGCGCCGCAGCGAGAGCGAGCGGCTCATGCCGATCGTGTGCGCCGCCTCCCACTGCCCCTTCGGGACGCTGAGGATCGCCGCGCGGATCACCTCCGCCGCGTAGCCGCCCACGTTGAGGGCGAACGCGATGGTGGCGCTGGGCCAGGGGTCGATCTTCAGTCCGAGGCTCGGCAGCCCGTAGAAGATCACGAACAGCTGCACCAGGAGCGGCGTGCCCCGGATGACGGAGATGTAGGCACGCGCGATCCAGGAGAGGATCCGCACGCGGGAGAGCCGCATCAGGGCGACCGCCAGCGCGAGCACGAGCCCGATGGCGAAGCTCGCCAGCGCGAGCGGGATCGTCCCGACGATGCCCCCGGAGAGGATCGGCCAGAACGACCGGAGGACGAGATCCATTGTGTTCTCCCGCCTTCGCGGGAGGATCCGCGGTCGGCTCGATCGGGTGGTGGCGTCGGGGGCGGATCGTGTCCGCCTCATGGGGAATGCTGGCACGCTTCGCGCCGGGGCGGGCGCCCTTGCGGGCGGACCCGCGGCCTGAGCCGCTCCGCCGCTCCCCGCGTCGGGGCGGCTCACGTACGAGACGGCCCCTCCCGGAAGGGGAGGAGCCGTCTCGGGGCCGGGCTACTGGGAGACGTCGGCTCCGAAGTAGCGCTCGGAGATGGAGGCGAGGGTGCCGTCCTCGCGCAGCTCGTCGAGGGCGGAGTCGACGGCCTCGACGAGGTCGTCCGAGCCCTTCGGGAAGGTGAAGGCGCTCTCGGAGGTGTCGTCGGTGGTGACGGCGACCTTGAGGCCCGCGGCCTGGTCGGGGTAGGTCGTGGACCAGTCGAGCCAGGTGAGGCGGTCGTTCACGGTCGCGTCGACGCGGCCCTGCTCGACGAGGGCGATGGCCTGCGCCCAGCCCTCGACGCCCTCGACCTCGGCGCCGTTCTCCTGCGCGACGGTGTACCAGTTGCTCGAGAGCGACTGCGCGGTGGTCTTGCCGGAGAGGCCGGCGAGGTCGGTGATCGAGGTGTCGCTCGAGGGGACGATCACGACGCCGGGGCTGACCGAGTACGGCTCCGAGAAGTCGTACTTGGCCTCGCGCTCGTCGTTGATCGAGACCTGGTTCGCGATCACGTCGAAGCGCGCTCCGTCCAGGCCCGCGAACATCGCGTCCCACTGCGTCTCCTGGAAGTCGGGCTCGACGCCCAGCTTCTCGGCCACGGCGGTGATCACGTCGACGTCGTAGCCGGTGAGAGCTCCGGTCCCGCCGTCGGCGTGGAAGGAGAAGGGCGGGTAGGTGCCCTCGGTGCCGATGGTGAGCTTCCCCGAGTCCTCGACCTCGGCCAGGGTCAGGCCGGAGCTCGCGGAGGCGGTGCCCTCGCCGCTCGAGCCGGAGACCACGTCGTCGGTCGAGGCGGGCGCGCAGCCGGCGAGGACCAGGGCGGCGGCGGCGGCGGTCGTGCCGAGCAGGACGCGCAGGGAGGTGCGGGCGGAGAGGGTCACGGTGTTGTCCTTCGGTGCATCACGGAGTCGTGGCGGTCCCGCTGCGCCGGATGCGGCGCGGGGATCGACGAGGGGACGGGTCGTCCCGGGGCGGACCGCTGCTCGGCGGAACCGCCCGGAGTGACGATAACCAGTGGAGGGGGCGGCCCTATTCCCGGATGTCGCCGTGTGACGCCGGGAGTCCGGCCAGGAAGTGCTCGGCACCGGCGACCTCGTCGCTCGTGAGGCCCGTCGCCGACTCCGGACGCACCAGGTGGAAGGGGGTGCTCTGCTCGCGGGCCCAGTCGTACGCGTCCTCGTGGAGGTTGTCGTCGATCCACACCACGGCGTCGATCGCGCCGCGCTCGGCGGCCGCCTCGAGCCACACCGCGACGGGCTGGAGCTTGCCCGTCCGGCCCGGGAACCGCGGGTCGCGCGGGAGGCCGCCGTCGAAGACGATCGCCTCCGTGCCCGCCGGCAGCCCGAGGTCCTGGGCGAGGACCCTCGTCAATCTCGGCGGCCAGGTCGTGGCCCACACGATCGTGCCGACCGCGGCCAGACGGGCGACGAGCGCTGCCCGCTCCGGCTCGAGCTCCAGGCGGTGCGAGCCCGAGGCGCGATCGCTGCGGACGGAGGGGTTCAGGACGCCGTCGACGTCGAGCAGGATCAGGGCGGCCATGCCTGTCACCGTAGCGGCGGCGGGGCGGATCGCGCGAGGAGCGCTAGCGTGACGGGATGCCTCCGTCCCTCCTGCTGCCGGGAGGCCGCACAGCCGCGCTGGGGCCGGATCCCGTGCGACCGGAGGCGCTGCTGCTCACGGTCGACGGCGCGGAGCAGTCGCTGATCGATCCGGGCGATCCCCGTGCTCTGCACCTCGAGTACCTCGCGCGCCTCGGCGCGGTGGTCGACGCCGCCGCCCCGCCCGGCGAGCCGCTGCGCGTGCTGCACCTCGGAGCCGGAGCCCTGGCCCTGGCCCGGTACGTCGCCGCGACCCGGCCGGGCTCCGAGCAGCTCGCGGTGGAGAGCGCGGCAGGACTCGTGGAGTTCGTCCTCGAGCACGCGCCGCTCCCCCGCGGCGCGCGCGTCCGGCTCCTCACGGCCGACGCCGCAGGCTCCCTGCCGCCCTGGAGCGCCGACCTCGTCGTGCTCGACGTCTACGACGGGGACGAGATCCCGGAGGCGTTCTACCGCGCGTCCGTCCTCGCTCCGCTCGCCGCCCGGGTCGGCGCCGACGGGCTCCTCGCGGTCAACGTCGCCGACGACGCCGACCACCGGAGGCTGGACCGCCTGCGCGGGGTCGTCCGGGAGCTGCTCCCCGTCACCGCCGCGGTCGGATCGACGGCCTTCGTCGAGGGGCGCACCGGCGGGAACGCGATCCTGCTCGCCTCAGGCTCGGCGCTCGCCGACCACGTCGCCGGCCGCCTGCTGCGCGCCGGCCCGCACCCGGTCTCCGCCGCGGCGGATGGCGACGTCGTGGTCGCCGAGGTGGCGGTAGAAGTCGACCCGTGAGTCGAGAGTGACGCCGGTCTCGAGGTACTTGGCGCGGATCCGCTTGATGTAGGTGCGGACGGTGTGCTCGGCGACGCTGAGGTCGACCGCCACGGTGCGGACCGCGGCACCCGCTCCGTAGGCGCGCATCACACGGCTCTCCTGGGGGCTCAGCACCGGGCGGCGCTCCTCGCGCCCGTGCACGAGCCGGTGGCGGGCGGTGTCCGAGATCCAGGTCCGGCCGGAGGCGACGGAGACGACCGCGGCGGCGAGCTCGCTGGGGTCGTCGCCCTTCCAGACGTAGGCCGCTCTCTCCCGTCGCAGCACGGCCCGCACCGGCTCCAGGGAGTCGGAGGAGGAGAGCACGACGAGGCCGACGGTCCGGGCCGCCGCACGCTCGAGGGTGTCGGCCACCTCCTCGCCGGGCACGCCGTCCAGGTCGAGGACCGCGATGCGGTCGACGCCCTCCTCGTCGTGCGAGAACTGCGGCAGCAGCTGCGCGAGCAGCGCCTGCAGCGCGGCGCGCTCGATCGCTGGTCCGTCGACGACGGCCAGCGTGAACCGATCGAATCCGGTCACGGGGGTCCCCTAGCAGGGGCAGGTTCGGGTCCGCCCCGGCTGCACCGTAGCGGTCCGCGACGTCGTCGTGCACGTGATGGGACATTCCGTCTCAGTGAGAGGACGCCCCCAGAGCGCTCCGGATCGGCTCACGGAGCGCGTGGAGGACCACCCGCGGCACCGTCTCCCGTGAGAGGACGCCCCCAGAGCGCTCCGGATCGGCTCACGGAGCGCGTGGAGGACCACCCGCGGCACCGTCTCCGGCTAGTGTCCCTCTCCATGGACGACAGCGCAGAGGGCTCCCGGCGGGCCCGGAGGATCCCCGCGGAGCAGGTCCGCAGCCGCATGATCGCCACGGCGCGCGACGTCGTCTCGAACCACGGCCTCACGGTGAGCTTCGCGCACCTGCCCATGGAGGAGTACATC
>NZ_PSUC01000031.1:0-29121 GCF_002931635.1 Rathayibacter sp. AY2B7
CCCCGGCCCCCGCGCGCACCGCGGCAGCTCGGCGCCAAGCTCGGCGTCTGGGTCCTCCTGCTGATCGGCGCCGCCTTCGCGGGCCTGCCGATCATCTGGATGGCCGCCAGCTCGTTCAAGTCGAACACCGAGATCTTCGAGTACCCGCCGCGGCTGATCACCGACACGTTCTCGTTCGATGCGTACTCGGGCATCCTCGGCGACCCGACCAAGGTGCGCTTCTTCATCAACAGCTACGTCGTGGCGATCGCCGTGGTCGTGCTGACGCTCGTGGTCGCGATCCTCGCCTCCTACGCGTTCAGCCGCTACGAGTTCCGCTTCAAGCGCCCGATCAACGTGATCATCGTCAGCGTCCAGGCGGTCCCGCCGATCACGCTGCTGATCCCGTTCTTCGGCCTGATGGTGGTGCTGCGCCTCTACAACACCTACCAGGGCCTGATCCTCACCTACCTGGTCTTCACCCTGCCGTACGCGATCATCATGCTGACCGGCTACTTCAACACCCTCCCCCGGGACCTCGACGAGGCGGCGCGGATGGACGGGGCCGGCCCGATGACCGTGCTGTGGCGGATCCTGGTGCCCATCGCGATCCCGGGCATCGTCTCGGTCGGCGTCTACACGTTCATGATCGCGTGGAACGAGTACCTGTTCGCGCTGACCCTCACGCGCACCGACGACATGCGCACCGTCCCCATCGGCATCCAGCTGCTGATGGGCCAGAACTCCTACGAGTGGAACGAGATGATGGCGATGAGCATCCTCGGATGCATCCCCGTCCTCCTCCTCTTCCTCTTCTTCCAGCGGTACTTCATCGGCGGCATGACCGCCGGGGCCGTCAAGAGCTGAGGCGCGCGACCGCGCGCCCGGAACCACCACAGAGAAGGACGATCACAGAATGCTTGTATCCGGAAAAGACCTCCTGGACGTCGCGAACGCCAACGGCTTCGCGGTCCCGGCCTTCAACGTCAGCGACTACGCGATGATGAACGGGCTGTTCGAGATCAGCGAGGAGAAGCAGTCCCCGCTCCTGATCGCCATCCACCCCGACGAGCTGAGCCACACCGGCGTCGACATCCTGCACGCGATCATCGCCCGCGCCCACCGCTCGAGCGTCCCCGTCACCATCCACCTCGACCACGGCGCGACCTACGAGCAGGTGCTGCTGGCGATCAAGTCCGGCTTCACCTCCGTGATGATCGACGGCTCGATGCTCCCCTACGACGAGAACGTCGCCGTCACCAAGCGCGTCGTCGACACCGCCCACGCGGTCGGCGTCTCGGTCGAGGGCGAGCTCGGCACGATCGGGAAGACCGACGACGAGGCCGAGGACGGAGCGGCGAGCATCATCTACACGGAGCCCGACGAGGCCGTCGACTTCGTCTCGTCGACCGGCGTGGACAGCCTCGCGATCGCGATCGGCACGAGCCACGGCCTCTACCCCGCCTCGATGAAGCCGGCGCTCAAGCTCGACCTGCTCGCCGAGATCAAGAAGCGCGTAGCCGTCCCCCTCGTCCTCCACGGCGGCTCGAACAACCCCGACGCCGAGATCGCGGAATCGGTGAAGCGCGGAGTGAACAAAATCAACATCTCGAGCGACATCAAGGCGGCGTACCACAACCGCATGCGCGAGGTGCTGGCCGACCCGTCCGTCCGCGAGCCGAACACCATCCAGCCGCCGTCCATCGCGGCGATGAAGGAGACGGCCGCGCAGAAGATCGACCTGTTCGGCTCCGCCGGCAAGGCCTCGCTCTACTAGGCGCGGGAGACGTGGTGAACGCGAGGATCGTGCTCGGACTGGGCGGGACCGTCGACTACGAGATCGACTGGGACGACGCGGTCGTCCAGGCCCTCGTCGACGACTACCGGATCGCCCCGGACGAGCTCACGACGACGGCGCCGGTCGACACCGAGCGCGATCTCGTCGTCGCCCTCCTCGCGTTCCTCGCCGTCGGCGCGGGAGGGGAGAGATTCGCCTCCTCCTCCTGCGTCGTCGAGGAGTTCGCGCAGCGCTTCCCCCGCAGGATCACCCTCGGCGGGACGGGCGTCCGGGCCGGCTACGCACTCGCGGTGCACGGCCTCGTCGCGACCCAGCACCTGGTGAGCATCGACGACCACGTGCGCCGGCTGCTCCCCGTCGGCAACGACTACGTGCTCAGCGCGAGGGCCGACAGCACCGACCCGCACCTGATCGTGCAGTTCCCCCGCGGCGCGCGGGTGCGGGTCGGCGATGCGGAGCTCGTCGCTCCGCACCCCAACCGGGTCATCGTCTCGAACGACCCGCCCAACCGCGAGCTGCTGCTGGCGGAGGAGCTCGGCACGGTCCTCGCGGACGCCCGCATCGTCCTCGTGTCCGGCTTCAACTCGATCCAGGACGAGGCGGTCCTCGACGACCGACTCGCCACACTCCGCCGGCACCTCGACGCGCTGCCCCGCGGCGCGGTCGTGATCTACGAGGACGCGGGCTTCCACCTCCCCGAGCTCCAGGCACGAGCGCGGGCGGCACTGCTCGATCGGGTCGACGTCCTCAGCATGAACGAGGACGAGCTCCAGGCGATGCTCGGCCGGCCGATCGACCTGCTCGACACCGTCGCGGTCGTCACCGCGCTCCGCGACGCCGCCGCGCAGCTCCCGGGACCGGTGCTGATCGTGCACACCCGGCACTGGTCGGCGGCCGTCGGCGGCCGGGCGCATCGGTACCGGGGGGCTCTGCGGGGCGCCGTCACGATGGCCAGTGCCCGCTACCTCCTCGGGGACGGCTTCACCGCCGCCGACTACGACCGCGTCGGCGGACTCCCTCCCCAGCCCGGCTCGCAAGCGGTGTGCGCAGCGGTGGAGTCGACGCTCGAGGCCTGCTGCGTCCCCGGGCTCGTCCTCGAGACGGACCGGCCGACGACGATCGGCCTCGGCGACACCTTCGCCGGCGGCTTCGTCTCGGCCCTCGCGCGCGGCGAGTCCTGACGGCAGGCGAGGCCGGGCTCCGAGCCTCCGCAGGAACGCCGACGGCCCCGGACCCCGCTGCTGCGGGACCGGGGCCGAGGGCGTCGTCCGGGGAGGACTCAGCGGCGCTTGGACTGCGCGCGTCGCTCCTCGCGGTTGGCGGGGGCGTCCGAGCCGCCCGGCTTCTGGCCGAAGGCGCCGGTCGTCGGAGTCTCCTCCGCCTCGCCCTCGGGGAGCGCCTTGCGGGCCTCCTCGGCGCGGGCCTTCGCGGTGGCCGCCTGCTGCACCTGTCCGCGCTGGTCGCGGACCTCGACGCCGCCGGTGTCGCTCGGAGCCGAGTAGCTGAGCTTCTCGGCCGGAGCGACCGGCTGAGCGAGGCCCTTGGCCGCGACTCCGGCGACCTCGCCCTGCTTCTGGGTCACCTCGACCTCGAGGTTGAAGAGGAAGCCGACGGTCTCCTCGCGGATCTGCCCCATCATCTGCTGGAACAGGGCGAAGCCCTCGCGCTGGTACTCGACCAGCGGGTCGCGCTGGGCCATCGCGCGCAGGCCGATGCCGTCCTTGAGGTAGTCCATCTCGTAGAGGTGGTCGCGCCAGCGGCGGTCGATCACCGAGAGCACGACACGGCGCTCGAGCTCGCGCATGGCGGGAGAGCCCAGCTGCTCCTCGCGGCGCTGGTAGGCGAGCTGCGCGTCCGAGAGGATCTCGCGGCGCATGAACTCCTTGTTGATGCGACCGCGGCTGCCCGCCTCCTGCACCACCTCGTCGATGGTGAGGCTGATCGGGTACAGCGTCTTCAGCTCGGTCCAGAGGGCGTCGAAGTCCCAGTCGTCGCCGTTGCCGTCGCCGGTGTGCACCTCGAGGATCTCGTCGATCACGTCGACGAGGAACTTCTGGGTGCGCTCGTGCAGGTCGTCGCCCTCGAGGATGTGGCGGCGGTCCGAGTAGATCGCCTCGCGCTGGCGGTTGAGGACGTCGTCGTACTTGAGGACGTTCTTGCGGATCTCGGCGTTGCGGGCCTCGACCTGCGACTGGGCGCTGCGGATGGCGCGCGAGACGACCTTCGACTCGATGGCGATGTCGTCCGGGACGTTGCCCCGGCCCATGAGCGCCTCGGCGGCGCCGGAGTTGAACAGGCGCATGAGGTCGTCGGTGAGCGAGAGGTAGAAGCGGCTCTCCCCCGGGTCGCCCTGGCGGCCCGAGCGTCCGCGGAGCTGGTTGTCGATGCGGCGCGACTCGTGGCGCTCGGTGCCGAGCACGTAGAGGCCGCCGGCGGCCTGGACCTTCTCGGCCTCCTCGCCCACCTTCTCCTTGACGGCGGCGAAGACCTCGTCCCACGCGGCCTCGTACTCCTCCGGGGTCTCGGAGGGGTTCAGGCCCTTGGCCGTCATCTCGGAGACCGCGAGGAACTCGGCGTTGCCGCCGAGCATGATGTCGGTGCCTCGACCGGCCATGTTGGTCGCGACGGTGACGGCGCCGAGGCGGCCGGCCTGGGCGACGATGGCCGCCTCCCGCGCGTGGTTCTTGGCGTTCAGGACCTCGTGGCGCACGCCCTTCTTGGCGAGCAGGCGCGAGAGGTACTCGCTCTTCTCGACGCTGGTCGTGCCGACGAGGACCGGCTGCCCGGCCGCGTGGCGCTCCGCGATGTCCTCGACGACCTGGGCGAACTTGACCTGCTCGTTCTTGTAGACGAGGTCGGCGTTGTCGATCCGCTGCATCTTGCGGTTCGTCGGGATCGGGACGACGCCGAGCTTGTAGGTCGACATGAACTCGGCGGCCTCGGTCTCGGCCGTTCCGGTCATGCCGGAGAGCTTCGCGTAGAGGCGGAAGTAGTTCTGGAGCGTGACGGTCGCCAGGGTCTGGTTCTCGGCCTTGACCTGCACGCCCTCCTTCGCCTCGATGGCCTGGTGGATGCCCTCGTTGTAGCGGCGTCCGGCCAGGATGCGCCCGGTGTGCTCGTCGACGATCAGGACCTCGCCGTTCAGCACGACATAGTCCTTGTCCTTCTTGAACAGCGCCCGCGCCTTGATGGCGTTGTTGAGGAACGAGATCAGCGGGGTGTTCGCCGACTCGTAGAGGTTGTCGATGCCGAGGTAGTCCTCGACCTTCTCGATGCCGGGCTCGAGGACGCCGACGGTGCGCTTCTTCTCGTCGACCTCGAAGTCCTCGCCCTCGTCGAGGCGCTTGGCGAGGTTGGCGAACTCCGCGAACCAGCGGTTCGCCTCGCCCGAGGCCGGCCCGGAGATGATCAGCGGGGTGCGGGCCTCGTCGATGAGGATCGAGTCGACCTCGTCGACGATGGCGTAGAAGTGGCCGCGCTGGACCATGTCCTGCGCCTGCCACGCCATGTTGTCGCGGAGGTAGTCGAAGCCGAACTCGTTGTTCGTGCCGTAGGTGATGTCGGCCGAGTACTGCTCGCGGCGCTGCTCCGGGGTCTGGCCCGAGAGGATCACTCCGGTCGTCATGCCGAGGGCGCGGAACACGCGCCCCATCAGCTCGGACTGGTACGACGCGAGGAAGTCGTTGACCGTGACGATGTGCACGCCGCGGCTGGCGATCGCGTTGAGGTAGGCCGGAAGGGTCGCGACGAGCGTCTTGCCCTCTCCGGTCTTCATCTCGGCGATGTTGCCCAGGTGCAGGGCGGCGCCGCCCATGAGCTGCACGTCGAAGTGGCGGAGGCCGAGCGTCCGGCGCGAGGCCTCGCGGACGGCGGCGAACGCCTCCGGCAGCAGGTCGTCGAGGGACTCGCCGTTCGAGTAGCGCTCGCGCAGCTCGACGGTCTCGTTCTTCAGCTCCTCGTCGCTGAGGTGCGTGAAGTCCTCTTCGAGGGCGTTGACGGCCTTCGCGTAGTTCTCGAGGCGGCGGATGACCCGCCCCTCCCCGACGCGAAGGACCTTTTCGAGGACAGAGGCCACGGGGTACTCCAAAAAAATAGAAGACAGGAGTCGCGCGCCGGAGCGCGGACCGCGACCAGCCTAGCCGGGGCGGGCGGCGAGCGGTCGGGGCGACGCGTCCGCCCTGGGCGGACTCCCTGCCTGGGCACGGGGAGGGCCCCGGAGCGGATGCTCCGGGGCCCGGGGTCGGATCTCAGCCGGCGGCCTGCTCGGCGAGCTCGTCGGCCTCGTCGCCGAGGCCGATGACGCCGTAGTCCCAGCCCTTGCGGCGGTAGACCACGCTCGGGCGGTTCGTGTCGGAGTCGATGAAGAGGTAGAAGTCGTGTCCGACCAGCTCCATGTAGTCGACGGCGTCGTCGACGGTCATCGAGACGGAGGCGAAGACCTTCTTGCGGATGACGACGGGGCAGTACGGCTCCTCGACCTCGTCCTCCACCGGCTCCGGCGCCTCCTGCACGGGGATGACGCCTGTGCTCAGCTGCTCCAGCACCGCCGCGTCGGCCGGCTGGATGGCGACGACGCTGAAGTCGTCGGCGGCCGCGTCGCGGAGCGAGGTCGGCCGATGCTGGCCCCGATGGACCTTCTTCCGGTCCTTGGCGCGTCTCACCCGTTCGAGCAGCCGGCCGATGGCGACGTCGAACGCCGCGTACTTGTCGGCTCCGCTCGCCTCGGCCCGGACCACGGGCCCCTTGCCGATCAGCGTCAGCTCCACGCGGTCGCCGCCGGCCGAGCCCTTGCCCTCGGCGTGCCTGCTCGCCTTGATCTCGAGTGCGAGAGCACGATCGGCGAGGTGCGCCACCTTGTCCGACTTCTCCGTCGCGTACGCGCGGAAGCGATCGGTGATGTCGATGTTGCGTCCTGTGATGTCGATGTCCATGACAACCTCCCAGTCGAGTACGGCGTGCCGCCTTTCTCCGGGGCGGACCGTTCACGCCGTGCCCCCACCGTAGACCCCGGCCACCGGATCGTCACCGGGAGTTCGTCCGGATTCTGCTGCTACGTTCCCTCCTCGTTGCGCGGTGCCGGCCAGGGCCGCCGCGGCCCGGACCGTCCCGCCGGCCGCACGCACGGCGCGCCGGAGCTCGAGCAGGGTCGCGCCGGAGGTGACCACGTCGTCGACGAGGACCATCGGCGGCCACGACGAGAGCGGACGGCGGGCGCGGAACGCCCCGTCGAGGTTGCCGCGCCGCTCGACGCGGCCGAGCCCGACCTGGTCGCGGACCATCCGCGACCGCCGCAGAGGACGCGCCGCCCGCCCTCCCGCCGCGGCGACCAGCTGCGCGACGGGATCGGCGCCCCGCCGCACGCGGCCGAGCCAGGAGCCGGGCGGGACGACCAGGATCGCGGGGCTGCCGGCGAGCGCCGCGCCGAGGGCGGGACGCAGCAGCGCGCCGAGCGGGGCGAGGCAGGCCGTGCGGCCCTCCTCCTTCAGCGCGACGACGAGGCGGCGCACCGTGCCCTCGTACGGGGCACCGGTGACGACGAGGAGCGGATCGTCCGGCGGCCCGACGACGCGGGTCAGCAGGCACGCCGAGGCGGCCGCATCGGCCGAGCAGTCCGGACAGGGCGCCCGGCTCGTCGGCTCTCCGCAGGCGGGGCACTCCAGCGGGAGGAGGACGGCGAGGGCGTCGAGCAGGTGATCGGAGAGCATGCCTCCACGTTCGCCGTCCGGGCCGCGGCGCGACGGGCGGATCCGTCGGATCGGGACGATCCGCCCGCCCGACGCGCCTGGGGAGGAGCATCCGGAGCGCGCCGCCGTCGGAAGGGCTCGTCGCCGCCGGCAGGACCCGTCAGGACCCCATGCCTGTCTGCGCCGCGAGCAGCCGGATGTCCGTCGCGGTCGTCTGCCAGGCCGAGCCCCGCTGCTGCCGGAGCTCCCCGCCCTCGGCGAGGATGCGGATCTGGGTCGAGGTGTTGCCCGCGGCGATCTGGACCGTGCCCGTCGTCGTGCCGAGGGCCGTGGCGCCTCCGCCGAGCAGGTTCATCGTGACGGCGTCCTCTCCCGTCGAGCCGCGGACGACCGACACCACATCGAGCTCGTCCGTCCAGGCCGCGGCGACCGCGGTCCCCAGGGTCGAGCGGAGGACGACCGGCTCGCCGACCGCCACCGGGTCGCCGTCCCGTGAGCGGGTGATGCCGGCCACCAGCACCGTCGCCTGCTGCCCGTCCTGGGCGAGCGCCAGCATCCGGGTGCCGTCGCGCGACACGGCGATCGAGGCGAGCGACTCGACCTCGCTCCAGGCCGTCGCGACCTGCATCGAGCGCGAGCCGTCCGCGGAGTACGCCACCAGCTGCCCGGGCGAGGCCGACGGCACGGACCACACGTACCCGAGCGGATCGATCGTCGGCGCGACGAGGCCCGACCGCGCGTCGAGGAGGACGTCGGCGCCGTCGGGCTCCACGAGGCTCACACCCGCGGCGGTGAGCACGGCGGCCGATGCGTCCGAGTCGGCCCCGCGCTGCTCGCCGAGGACCGCGGCCCGCGGCTGCAGCGCCTCGATCCGATCCGAGATCCCGAGGCCGGCCAGCCCGGAGGAGCCGAGGAATCCGAAAGCATCGTCGGTCAGCACGAGCGGCCGGGTGTCGACGCGGGGCGAGGTCGGCAGCCCGGTGACCTCGGAGGGGACGTCGATCGGGTTCTGCTCGACGGAGAGCGCGACTCCGGTGACGTTCGAGACGTTCGCGAGGCTCCGGTTCAGCTGCAGCGCCATCAGCCGCCACTGCGCCGGATCGGCCTCGAGAGCGGCCGGGTTCAGGTCCACCACGGCGCGCTGCGACTCGACCGGGACGGTCTCGGCCGCCAGGGTCGTGCCGGTCGGGAAGGCCGACACGACGGCGGCGGAGTCCCGCAGCCACGGCGTGGGGCCGCGCAGCAGCTCGGTGACGATCGTGGTGCTGGTGGAGCTGTCGGCGCGCGAGGCGAACCAGCGCAGGTCCGGCACGAGGTACTGGTATCCGGGGTCGAAGAAGTAGAGCGCGTGCGTCGAGAAGACCTGCTCGAAGGTGGTGCGGTCGATCACCACGCCGCTCGGTGGCGCGCTGATGCGCCACTCGCCGTTCTCCTGGACGAAGCCGTAGTCGAGGGTCAGGCCGGCCGTGGTGGCGACGTCGGTGTAGACGCCGGTCGCGTCGACCTCGGCGACGGGCGTGATCGTCAACGAGAGCGTGGATCCCGACTGCGGCGAGGCGGAGCGCTGGCCCTCGTCGACCGTCACGTGCTCGCCCGGCGTCCAGTCGGCTCCCGTGGAGAGGAACTCGCGGGCGATCTTGTAGTTGTTCTGCGGGCTCGACGCGGCGTCGATGAAGCCGGTCAGGATGTCGCGCTGCGACGCACCGACGGCGGGTCCCGACGGGAGGAAGTCGTACTGGAGGTCCTGCGGCGCGGTGTCGGGCCGTCCGACTCCGACGTCGCCGTCCCGCGGGATGCCGGCGCACCCGGCCAGCCCGAACGCGAGCAGCGCGGCGGCCGCGACGGCGCGGAGGACGCCGCGCCTCACGGGAGCACCCCCGCGGCCCCGACCGGAGGAGCCTGCAGCGGCGGGAGGACGATCGGGCCGCTGTAGGCCTGCTCGCCCGCGTCGACCGGGGGAAGCGGGAGCGGCGAGGCCTCGATCCGCTCGCCGCGGTGCCGGGGCACGGTCAGGCGGAAGCAGGCGCCGCGGTCGGGCACGGACCAGACCTGCAGCCAGCCGTGGTGCAGTGCGGTGTCCTCCTGCGCGATGGAGAGGCCGAGGCCGGTGCCGCCGAGCGTGCGGCGGCGGGACGGATCGGCGCGCCAGAAGCGGTCGAAGACGCGCACCACCTCCTCGCTGCTCATGCCGTGCCCGTAGTCGCGCACGGCGAGGGCGACCGCGCTGGCGTTGCTGTCGACGGTGACGACGACCTCGCGGCCGTCGCCGTGCTCGATCGCGTTGCCCAGCAGGTTGCGGACGATCCGGCGGATGCGGCGCGGATCGAGGTCGGCGTCGAAGTAACCGCCCGGGGCGGAGAGAGTGAGCCGGGAGCCGTTCGCCTCCGCGATCCCCCGCATCGCCTCGATCTCGTCGCCGGCCAGCTTCACCAGGTTGACCGGCTCGAGCTCGAGCTCGGCCGACCCCGCGTCGTGGCGGGAGATCTCGAGCAGGTCGGCGAGGAGGCTCTCGAAGCGGTCGATCTGGCTGTGCAGCAGCTCGACCGTGCGCTCGGCGACCGGGGCGAAGTCCTCGCGCTGGTCGTAGAGCACGTCCCCGGCCAGCTTCATCGTCGTCAGCGGCGTCCGGAGCTCGTGCGAGACGTCCGAGACGAAGCGCTGCTGGACCTGGCTGAGCGTCGCGAGCTCGCTGATCCGGTCCTGCAGGCTGTCGGCCATGCCGTTGAAGGACCGGGCGAGGGTCGCGATCACGTCCTGGCCCCGCTCCGGGATCCTCACGTCGAAGTCGCCGGCGGCGAGGCGCTGGCTCGTCTCGGCCGCGACCCGGACCGGGGCGACGACGATCCGCACGACGACCCAGCTGACCGCTCCGATCAGCAGGATGAGCAGGATCCCCGCCACGTTGAGCACCTGCTGCACGAACTGGAGCGTCCGCTCCGCGTCCGCGAGGGAGTAGCCGATGTACAGCTCGTAGCGCCCGGCCGAGCTCGGCAGCTCGAGGGTCGAGCCGACGAGGATGCCGGGCTGCTGCTGACCGGAGGCGTCGAGCGTCACCGACTGCCAGTACTGCCCGTCGGAGCCCGCCTGCACCCGCTCGCGCAGCGCGTCGCTGATCACGCCGTTCTGCAGCTCGCGGTTGTAGATGTCCTGGGGCGCCAGCGAGGACGCCTCCTGGTCGGGCGAGCGCACGACGGCGATCAGCGCGGAGGAGGAGGCGTCCCGGACGGCGGTGCGCACCGAGCTCATCACCTCCTCCATGTCCTGGCGGGTGGAGACGGTGGCGGCGTCGAGGTAGCCCTGCGCGGCCCGGGTCGCGCGCGACGTGTCGCCCGTGACCTGCGTCAGCCGCGACTGGAACAGGTTGTCGCTGATGCTGTACGAGAGGTAGACGCCGGTCGAGCCGATGGCGATGCCGCTGAGCAGAACTGTGATCGCGACCGCGCGGAACTGCAGCGACGTGCGCCACACCCCGAGCACGCGGCGGGGCCACCGGCGCACGTCGGGAGCGGCGAGGCGGGGCACGGTCAGCCCGGGAGGACGGCGCCGGCGCGGTAGCCGACGCCGCGCACGGTCATCACGATGCGGGGGTCGTCCGGGTCCTTCTCGACCTTGGCGCGCAGGCGCTGGACGTGCACGTTCACGAGGCGGGTGTCGGCCTTGTAGTGGTAGCCCCAGACCTGCTCGAGCAGCATCTCGCGGGTGAAGACCTGCTGGGGCTTGGAGGCGAGGGCGAGGAGGAGGTCGAACTCGAGCGGGGTCAGGCCGATGCGCGTCTCGCCGCGGCGGACCTCGTGGCCGGCGACGTCGAGGCTCAGGTCCCCGACCTGCAGCACCGCGTTCGCGGCGGCGGTGGCGGGACGCAGGCGCGTCCTGATCCGCGCGACGAGCTCCTTGGGGTCGAACGGCTTGACCATGTAGTCGTCGGCGCCGGACTCGAGGCCCTGCACGACGTCGGAGGTGTCGGACTTGGCCGTCAGCATGATGACGGGGACTCCGGACTCGGCGCGGATCGCGCGGCACACCTCGATCCCGTCGATCCCGGGCAGCATCAGGTCGAGCAGGACCAGGTCCGGCCGGGCCCGCCGGAAGGCCTCGAGGGCGCCGGAGCCGTCCGCGCAGAAGGAGACGTCGTACCCGTCGGCGCGCAGGACGATGCCGATCATCTCGGCCAGGGCGGCGTCGTCGTCGACCACCAGAATGCGCGCGCTCATCGGTCTGCTCTTCCTCGTCTCGGGTCGCGCCCGCCCACGGCGCGCACGGTGACCCGACCCAGGCTAACCGACGCACCTCCCCGCGGGCGGGGAGCGGCCTCGGCGGGCGAAGGGGTCCGCTCGGGGGAGGACCCCGCCCGCACGCCTGTGACAGCATGGAGGGGATGACCGACGCAGCTCAGTGGCCCCCGCCCGCAGGGCGTCCGGACGACGCGGCCGTCCCGGCGCAGGACGGCGACCGGCGCAGGCCGCTGCCCGCTCCCGTCGCCCCGGCCTGGTCGCCCGCGCCGCCGAGCGCAGGTCCCGTACCACCCGCTCCCGCCGGGGGCTCCTGGTCGCCCGCGCCGCCGAGCGCAGGTCCCGTACCACCCGCTCCCGCCGGGGGCTCCTGGTCGCCCGCCTCCGGCGCCGGCCCCTGGTCGCCCGGTCGCCCCGCACCCGGCTGGACTCCCCCGCCCAAGCCCGGCCTCGTGCCGCTGCGACCGCTCGGCTTCGGCACCCTGCTCGGCGCCCCGTTCCAGGTCCTCCGCCGCAGCCCCCGCACGACCCTGGGCGTCGCCCTGCTGGTGCAGGGCCTCGGGTCGGTGCTCGCTCTGGCGGTCTACGGCCTGATCGCGGTGCTCGCCGTCGGGCGCATCGCGCAGGCGGAGTCCGCCGACCGCGACGCCGTCGGCGCGGGCTCCCTCGCGGTCGTGGTCCTGGCCGCCCTCATCCCCCTCGCCGTCTCGCTCGCCAGCGGCGCCCTCGTGCAGGGCGTGGTCGTGCTCGAGGTCACCCGCGGCGTCCTCGGCGAGCGGGCGACCTTCCGACAGCTGCTCGCCCGGCTGCGGGGCCGCTTCTGGGCGCTGATCGGCTGGACGGTCCTGCAGGGCGTCGGCTACCTCCTCCTGGTGCTCCTCGCCGTGGCGCTCGCCGTGCCGCTGTTCGTCATCGGAGCGATGGACGGGACGTCGAGCGCGATCGTCGGCGGGATCCTGGTGCTCGTCGGCTCCGGCCTGGTCGCCCTCGCGCTGGGGGTCTGGCTGTCGACGAAGCTCGCCCTGGTTCCGAGCCTGATCGTCGTCGAGCGGCTGCCGCTGCGCCGTGCGGTGGCGCGCTCCTGGCGGCTGGTGGCGGGCGGCTTCTGGCGCACCTTCGGCGCGCTCGCGCTGATGACCGTGATCATCCAGGTCGCCGGCCAGATCGTGGCCACGCCGTTCAGCCTGCTCATCCCGATCGCCGGCGCCCTGATCGCCCCGACCGACCCGGACGCGCAGCTCGTCACCTCGCTCGTGGTGACGATCGCCTCCGTCGCCGTGGGCTTCGTGATCGGCGCCGTCGGCACCGTGCTCCAGTCGGCCGTGACGGGCCTGGTCTACCTCGACCGACGGATGCGCCGCGAGGGCTTCGACCTGGTGCTGATGCGCCACGTCGAGGAGCGCGCGGCGGGCCGCCCCTCCCCCGATCCCTTCCCCGTGCCGGAGCGCCCGTGATCCTCGCCGCGGCCCCTCTCGAGCCCGACGCGGAGCAGGCGCGCCGACTCCTCCTCGAGGAGCTCGCCGACCCGCGCTACCGGGCGGCCGAGCCGACCCTCTTCGACCGGGTGGTGCAGGCGGTGCGCGACTGGTTCGCCTCCCTCACGCTGCAGGGCGACGGCCCGCCGGTGCCGATCGCCGCCGTGATCGGCGTGCTCGTGCTGGTGGCGCTCGTGGTGGCCGCGCTCGTCATCGCCGGACGGCCCCGCGCCGGTCGCCGCAGCACCGTCACGGGAGCGGTGCTCGCCGACGACGACACCCGCTCGGCCGCGACCCTCCGCTCGCTCGCCGAGGCCGCGGCCGCCCGCGGGGATTGGGACGAGGCGCTCGTCGAGCGCTTCCGCGCCCTGGTGCGCTCCCTCGACGAGCGGACCGTCCTGCGGGTCTCGCCCGGCACGACCGCGCTCGGCCTGGCGTCGCGCGCCTCCGCGGCCTTCCCCTCCTCCGCCGCCGCGCTGCGCCGCACGGCCGACGACTTCGACCGCGTGCGCTACCTCGGGCAGCCCTGCGGCCCGGCCGAGTACGAGAGGGTCGCGGCTCTGGACCGCGAGCTCGCCGCGGCCTCGCCGGTCCTGGACGCCCTGGCGGCGCCCCGGTGAGCGCCGACACGGTCTCCAGCCCGACCCTCGGCGCACTGCTGCGCCGCGGACGGGTGTGGGCGCTCCTCCTCGTGATCGTCGCGGTCGGCACTCTGCTGCTCACCGTCGCGACCGGGACCCGGGTGGCCGCCCCGGACCTCGACGTCGACAGCGCGACCCCGGACGGCGCCCGCGCGCTCGCCCAGGTGCTGCGCGATCAGGGCGTCGAGGTCGTCCGCGCCGACGACCTGGACTCCGCTCTCGCCGCCTCCTCCCCCGACGCGACACTGCTCGTCGACGACCCGGACGTGGCCCTCGACGAGGCCCAGTACCGCCGGCTCGCCCGCGCCTCGGCCTCGCTCGTCCTGGTGACCCCGGGAGGAGCCGCGCTCGACGCCCTGCTGCCGGACGTCCGCTTCGCCGGCTCCCCGGCCGGCGACGGCCCCTTCCGCGCCGAGTGCCCGCTCCCGGCGGCCGAGCGCGCCGGGACGCTCCCCGCCGGAGGGAGCACGTACCGGATCCTCGACGACGGCGACGCCGTCGGCTGCTTCCCCTCGGGCGACGACGGCTTCCTGCTCGTGAGCACCGTGTTCCCGCAGGGCGCCGAGGTCACCGCGATCGGCGACGCCGACCTTCTCCGCAACGGCACCGTCGGCCAGGACGGCCGCGCCGCTCTCGCACTCGGACTGCTCGGCGGTGAGGACCGGCTGGTCTGGTACCGCGCCGGAGCCGCCGACTCGACGAGCACCACCCCTGCACCCGCCGACCTCGCGCCCGGCTGGGTGACCCCGGCTCTCCTGCTGCTGGTGGCCGTGTTCGTCGCCTCCGCCGTCTGGCGCGGCCGCCGGCTCGGCCCGCTCGCGGTCGAGCCGCTGCCGGTCGTCGTGCATGCGAGCGAGACGGCCCGCGGCCGCGCGCGGCTCTACGCGCGCGGAGCCCTGCGGCCCCGCGCCCTCGACGCACTGCGCATCGGCACCCTCCGGCGGACGGCCGCGCTCCTGGGACTCGCTCCGGCGACCGGGGTCGACGAGATCGTCGCCGTCGCCGCCGAGCGCCTCGGCCGCGATCAGGCCGCGCTGCGCCGTCTGCTCGTCGACGACCTGCCGGGCGACGACGCCGCCCTCGTCGCCGCCTCCGACGACCTCCTCCGCTTCGAGAGCGCGCTCCGCGCCGACCTCTCCCCGACGACCGCCCGACGACCGGAAGGCCCCTCCCGATGAGCGACACCACCCCCTCCGCCCGCGACGGAGCGCCGGTCTCCGACGACGACCTGCGCGCCGAGCTCGACCGGGTCCGCTCCGAGGTCGGCCGCGCGGTCGTCGGCCAGGACGGCGCCGTCTCCGGGCTCCTGATCGCCCTTCTCGCGGGCGGCCACGTCCTGCTCGAGGGCGTCCCCGGAGTCGCGAAGACGCTGCTCGTGCGCGCCCTGTCCGTCTCGCTCGGCCTCGACACCCGCCGGGTGCAGTTCACGCCGGACCTGATGCCCGGCGACATCACCGGCTCCCTCGTCTACGACGCCTCCACCTCCGGCTTCGCCTTCCGCGAGGGCCCGGTCTTCACGAACCTCCTGCTCGCGGACGAGATCAACCGCACGCCGCCGAAGACCCAGGCCGCGCTCCTCGAGGCGATGGAGGAGCGCCAGGTCAGCGTCGACGGGCGCACCCTGCCTCTGCCGGACCCGTTCCTCGTCGCCGCCACCCAGAACCCGGTGGAGTACGAGGGGACCTACGTGCTCCCGGAGGCCCAGCTGGACCGGTTCCTGCTCAAGCTCGTGCTCGACATCCCGCCGCGCGACGTCGAGGTGGAGGTGCTCTCGCGCCACGCCGCGGGCTTCGACCCGCGCGATCTCGACGCCGCGGGCGTGCGACCCGTGCTCGACGCCGCCCGTCTGCGCGCCGCCCAGGCCTCGGCCCGGCGCGTCGGAGCCGGCCCCGACGTCCTCGGCTACATCGTCGACCTCGCCCGCGCCACCCGCGAGAGCCCGAGCGTCAAGCTCGGCACCAGCCCCCGCGGCTCGACCGCCCTGCTCGCGGCGTCCCGCGCCTGGGCCTGGCTCAACGGCTACGGCTCGATCACCCCCGACCACGTGCAGGCGATGGTCCTGCCCGTGCTGCGCCACCGCATCCAGCTGGAGCCGGAGGCGGAGCTCGAGGGCGTCCGCACCGAGGCCGTCCTGGGCGGGATCCTGCAGCAGGTCCGCGTCCCGGTCTGAGCCGTGCACCTCACCGGACGCAGCGTCCTCGTCCTCCTCGTCGGCCTGGTGCCGGTCGTCCTCCTGGGCGGCCGCCCCGAGGTCGGCTTCGCCGTGCTCGGCCTCTGGCTCCTGGCCTGGGCGGTCCTCGTCGGGATCGACGTCGCGGTCGCGGGCTCGCCCCGGGCCGTCGTGCTCGAGCGGCGGGTGCCGGACCGGGTGCGGCTCGGCGAGCGGGCCGAGGCGACCCTCCTGGTCACGAGCACCGGCCGCAGGAGGATCACGGGGGTCCTCCGCGACGCCTGGGAGCCCTCGGCCGGCGCCCTCGAGACCCGGTCGTCCCTGCGTCTGCCGCCGGGCGAGCGCCGCGCGGTGACCACGGTCCTGGAGCCGCTCCGCCGCGGCGAGCGCCGGGCACTCCACGTCACCATCCGCTCCCGCGGGCCGCT
Organism: Rathayibacter sp. AY2B7; assembly: GCF_002931635.1. NCBI lineage: Bacteria > Bacillati > Actinomycetota > Actinomycetes > Micrococcales > Microbacteriaceae > Rathayibacter > Rathayibacter sp. AY2B7. Next base: position 16,405 of record NZ_PSUC01000031.1, read on the forward strand.
CGGGCTGGCCGGCCGCCAGGCGACGCGGGCCGCGCCGGCCGTCGTCCGGGTGCTGCCCGCCTTCCGCTCCCGTCGCCACCTGCCCTCGCGCCTGGCGCGGCTGCGCGAGCTGGAGGGGCGGACCAGCGTGATGATCCGCGGGCAGGGAACGGAGTTCGACAGCCTGCGCGAGTACGTCCGCGGCGACGACGTCCGCTCGCTCGACTGGCGGGCGACCGCGCGGCGCCGGGAGCCGGTCGTCCGCACCTGGCGCCCGGAGCGCGACCGGCGCGTGATCGTCGTGCTCGACACGGGCCGCACGTCCGCCGCCCGGATCGAGGACGAGCCGCGCCTGGACACGGCGATCGAGGCGTCACTCCTCCTGGCGGCCCTCGCGGCCTCGGCCGGCGACCGGGTCGACGTGCTCGCGTTCGACCGCACCCGGCGAGCCCGCGTGCACGGCGCGACCGGCACGGAGGTGCTGACCCGCGTCGTGGACGCCCTCGCCCCCGTGCAGCCCCAGCTCATCGAGACCGACTGGGCGGCGGTCCCCGCGCAGGTGCGCACCCTGGCCTCCCAGCGCTCGCTGGTGGTCCTCCTCACCGCGCTCGACTCGGTCGGCTCGGCGGAGGGGCTCCTCGCGGTGCTCCCGCAGCTCACCCGCGTGCACACGGTCGTCGTCGCCTGCGCGCTCGACCCCGAGCTGCAGCGGATGGCGGAGGACCGGAGCGACCGGGCCGCGGTCTACTCCGCCGCCGCCGCGGAGCGCTCGCTCGCGGACGTCGACCGGCTCTCGGCCGCCGTCCGCCGTCTCGGCGGGGACGTCGTGCTCGGCAGCCCCTCCGCGCTCCCGCCGGCGCTCGCGGACCGCTACCTCGCGCTCAAGGCGGCCGGACGGCTCTGACCTGCGAGAGGGGCCGTCGTCGGTCCCGGGAGCGCTGATCGACGGCCCCGCTCCGACGGCTGCGCTCGTCCGGCGCGGCTCAGCCGGCCGCGATGCTCCGCGACCCGGCCTCGAACCGGTCGAGGTCCCCCGTCTCCCCCGCCCGCACCGCGCGCCCGCCGACGACGATCATGTAAAAGAGGAACGCGCCGAGGGCGAGCGCCCCGATCCCGATCTTGAGCCACCAGGGCCAGGGCGCCGGAGTGACGAACCCCTCGATCACGCCCGAGACGAGCAGCACGAAGACCAGGCCGATCGCCACCGTGAACAGGCTCCGCGCGTCCTCGGCGAGCGCCTGGCCGCGGGTGCGCGCGCCGGGAGCGATCCAGGCCCAGAAGATCCGCAGGCCCGCGGCCGCGGCGACGAACACGGCCGTCAGCTCGAGCTGTCCGTGCGGCGCGATGTAGAGGAAGAACGTGTCGCCCTCCCCCACGTGGAACATCACCGCGATCGACGTACCGAGGTTCTGCGCGTTCTGCAGCAGGATGTACGGCACGTAGACGCCGACGATCCCGAAGGCCACGCACTGCGCCGCGATCCACGCGTTGTTGGTCCAGACCTGCCCGGCGAACGAGGCGGCGGGGTTCTCGGAGTAGTAGTCGATGAAGTCGCCCCGGGCGAAGCGCCGCAGCTCCTCGTCGTCGCCCAGCGCGGCGAGCAGGCGCGGGTCGCCCAGGATCCAGAGCGCGTAGAGCGTCGCCACCACCGCGGTCGCGAGGGCGACGGCGAGCGTCAGCCAGCGCAGCCGGTGCAGAGCGGCCGGGAGCGAGAGGACGACGAAGCGGGAGACCGCGGCGAGCGGCTCGTCTCGCGTGCCGGTCAGGCGTCCCCGAGCCCGCGAGAGCGAGACGGCGAGCCGCGTGCCGACGGCCGTCGATCCGGCGGTGGAGGAGATCGTGGCGAGGTCCGCCGAGGCCGCCTGGTAGCGCTCGATCAGCTCGTCCGCCTCGGCTCCGGTCAGGCGGCGCCTGCGCGAGAGCTCGTCGAGGCGGGTCCACTGCGCAGCGCGGGCGGCCGAGAGAGCGTCGATGTCCATCTCCTGACAGGATAGTCAGGCACGCCGCCGAGGCCGAGCATCCGGGAGGAGCACCGTGGAGGAGCAGCGCACCGAGTTCGACGACGCCGACCTGATCACCGGCGAGGCGATCGCGCTCGAGGTGCCCGTCACCTCGTTCGTGCTCCGCGCGGTCGGCGCGATCATCGACCTGATCGCGGAGCTCCTGCTCGCGCTGGGCCTGTTCCTGCTGGTCTCCTCCCTCTCCGGGGACGGCGGCCTGGACCCCGCCGCCTCGGCCGCCGTGGCGATCGCGGCCCTCGTCATCGCCGTGGTGATCGTGCCGGTCACCGTCGAGACGGCCAGTCGCGGCCGCTCGCTCGGGAAGCTCACCGTCGGCGCTCGCGTCGTCCGCGACGACGGCGGTTCCATCGGCTTCCGGCACGCCCTCGTGCGCGGCCTCACCGGCGTCCTCGAGATCCTGATGACCTTCGGCGGGCTCGCCGCGGTCGTCGGCCTCCTCTCGCGCCGATCGCGCCGTCTCGGCGACGTCCTCGCCGGCACGCACAGCCAGCTCGAGCGCGTCCCCCGCGCGGAGCCGCTGGTCGTCGAGATCCCGGAGCCGCTGCGGGGCTGGGCCGTCACGGCGGACACCGCGCGCCTCCCCGACGCGCTGGCGCGCCGACTGGCGCAGTTCCTCCGTCAGCGCCACGGCATGACGGAGCCCTCGCGCTCGCAGCTCGCCGCCGCTCTGGCCGACGAGACCGCGGTCCACGTCTCCCCGCTGCCCGCCGCGTCCGCGGAGGACTTCCTCCTCGCCGTGGCCGCACTCCGCCGGGCGCGGGAGGAGCGCGCGCTTCTGCTGTCCGACCAGCGCCTCGAGCGGCTGGCCCCCGTGCTCTCGAGCACACCGCGCGGCTTCCCCGAGCGGTCCTGACGCGCGCGGCAGCGGCCTAGGCGGGTCCCGCGCCGTAGCGGACGGTCTCCCAGCCGCGCGGGACGAGGAGCCGCCGGTCGTGCTCGGCGCAGAGGTCGTAGCCGTGCGGATCCGGTGCAGGACTCAGCGGCCCGACCGCCACCAGCGAGTCGCGGTAGTCGTAGGTCAGCGTGACGACGGCCTGCGCGCGGCAGCCCGTCCGCGAGCAGTGCCGTCCGGTCATCGCCGCCCACAGTAGCAATAGGCTGGAGCCATGCCCCGTGCTCGTCGTTCCGCCGCTCGCCCGACGAGCGGGTCGCGCGGAGGCTCCCGCGACCGGCACGGCCGCGGCGCACGAGGGCCGATCACCGGTCCGCACCTCCCCCTGCTGCAGACCCGCTCCGACTTCTTCGAGGCGACGATCGGCTCGGCCTTCGACTACCTGCGCGGCACCTGGCCGGAGGAGCTCGCCGGCATCCGCGTCGACGTCGCGGCGACTCCCGATGTCGACCCCGACCGGCTGCAGGGCACGGGCATCGCGCGGTGGCGCGTCGACCACGCCGCGCGCCGCATCACGCTCTACCGCGTGCCGATCGAGCGCCTGGCGAAGCTGCACCGCCGCGACGAGTGGCACCAGCGCATGCTGATCGAGAGCTACGTGTTCCGCGCCGTCGCGGAGCTGCTCGGCCGCGACCCGTGGGACATCTCCCCGGACCGCTACCGGCACCCCTGAGGCGCCGGCAGCTCTGAGGCGCCGGCAGCGCCGAGGCGCCGCCGCCCCGCGTCTCAGTGCGAGTAGACCGTGATCGGCGAGGAGAGCGGTCCCGGCGGGACGATCGTGTACGAGGCGATCCGCCCGTCGCGCGCGATCGAGACCGAGGCCTGCACCGGCTGGGTGCTGCTGACGACCGCGCCGTCGCCGTCCAGCGGGGTCGCGAGAGCCGCGAACGGGCCGAGCTCGAGCGTGCGGGTGCCGCCCGGGGCCTCGATCTCGACCGAGGCGGTCGAGTCGCTGCCGTTGACCAGGTGCAGTCGCGCGTCGCCCTCGCGCGTGCCGGCGACGCCGAAGGGCGTCGTGGTCGCGGTGCCGGAGGCGAACCAGGCGAAGTCCGTGCCGGCCGAGCCGGTCGAGGTCGTCCGCCCCGCCGCGACGATCGGCTGATCGGCCCGCAGGACGATGCGGTAGGAGCCGTCCGCCAGGCCCGTGAGCGGGACCTCGCCGACGAGGCCGGCGGGGACGACGACCTGGGTGGAGGCGCCCGACCCGCTCGGGTCCTCGTTGGTGACCTCGACCGAGACCGTGCTGTCGGCGTCGCCGGGGGTGAGGATGCGCAGCACGGGGCTGCCCGCGCCGCCGCTGCCGTCGTCGCTCGCGGTCTCGGCCGGAGGCGACGTGACGGTGAAGCCGGCGATCACGGCGAGCGTGTCCGGGCCGGCGGAGGGGCCGGTGGTCTCGACGCCCTCCGGGGTGAGCCCGGAGATGGCGCTGCTCTGCATGCTCGCGGCGACCTCGCCGCCACGGGCGGTCACGTGCACGACGGGCTGGACGACCCCGGGGGCGAGCCCCGCGAGCGGGAGCGCGCGGACCGCTCCGGCCGGAACGACGATGCCCGTGGCGCCGGTGGCCTGGACGGTGCCGGTCTCGGAGAAGAGCGTGAGGTCGACGGTGGAGGCGACCTCGCTCGGGTTCGCCAGGATCAGCACGGAGGTGCGCCCGACGTCGGTCGAGCCGGCCACGAGCCAGCTGTCGGCCGAGGGCTCGGCGCAGGCGCGGGCGGACAGTCCGGAAAGGGTGTCCGTGCCGATGGCCTGGACGGTGGCTCCACCGGGAGCGGGGTCGGAGCCCGCGGGCACGCTCAGACCGGTGATGCCGGTGCCCGGTGCGGCGACATCGTCCTCGTCGAGGACAGTGGGGTCCGAGGTGGAGCCCTCGGGCCGGACCGCGGTCGCCGCGCCGTCGAGGGCGCGCAGCTGCTCCGGCTCTCCGGCGTCGATCAGATCGCCGCCGCAGACCAGCGAGCTGTCGGCCGCGACGGGCGTCACGACGACGCCCTCCGCGGCGCTCGAGACCAGGGGGGACGGGAGGAGCTGGGGCACGACCACGGCGGCCGCGGCGATCACGACTCCGGCCGCGCCCACCGCACCGCGCAGGGCCGTCCGGCGCCGACGGGCGGCCGAGGGTGCGCGATCGGGCGTCGAGGCCGCGACGCGATCGGCGCGGCGCTCCGCGCGGGAGCGGCGGGCGGAGGACTCGGGCATCTGCTTCTCCTGGTCGGCGGGGTCAGACATCGTCGTTCCCGTCGTCGAACTGGCCGGTGGCCTCGCCCGGCTCGTCGTCGATCCCGGCGACCGCGCCGCTGGAGCGGCCCCGCTCGAGGGAGAGCCCGGTGGGCACCGCCAGCAGGAGGGCGACGACGAAGACGAGGAGGAGGGCGATCGTGTAGGCGATCCCGAAGGGTCCGACCACGCCGGACGGAGCGGCCTCGGTGCGGGTCCCCTCCGTGTCGACGGCCGTCCAGAGGAGCCCGTAGCGGGTGTCGCCGACGGCCGAGAACGCCGCGTTGCCGTCGAGGGAGACGGCCGCCCGCGCGCGCACGGCGGCGGCCGCGTCGCCGACCTGGGTGCCGGCCGGCTCGGTCAGCACGACGAAGCGCACGCCGAGGCTCTCGAGCGCGGAGGGGACGTCGTAGCCCGTCCGCGAGACGAGGTTGCCCGCCAGCTCGTCGATCGCGTCCGTGCTCTCGGCGCCGGTGTTCGCGAGGGTCGACTGCTGGTCGAGGGTCGCGCCCGCTCCGCGCTCCAGTCGGGCGAGGACGCCGCCGTCCGCCTGCGGGACGAGCACGATCGTGCCCACCCGCGGGTCGTTCCGGGCCTCGGCCGCCACGTAGGCGGGGAGCGAGCGGTCCGACGTGGTCGACACGGACGTGCCGGCGCCGGTCGGGAAGGCCACCGCGAGCGGACCGACCAGTGCTGCCGCCGCGGCCGTGACGACGAGCGCCGGCACCACGCGCACCGAGCGCACGGCGGCGAGCGAGAGCGACGCGCCGATCACCAGGCCGAGCCAGTAGAGGCTGAGACCGGTGCCGCTCCAGACGGAGACCGCCTCGGAGCCGGTGGTCGCGACCTGCACGCCCTGGGCGAGCGAGGCGGTCACGAGACCCGCCGCCGCGACGCCGACGCCGCCGAGGGCCGAGAGGTTGTTCGGGAGGAGGAGGGCGGCCAGCGCCGCGACGATCAGCGGCACGACGAGCACGGCCGTGACCAGCGGGGCGGCGGAGGTGCCGATCCCCAGACCGCCGAGGAACGCGAGCCATCCGTCGGGCAGACCGGCCGGGAAGCCGGCGAGCAGCGCGACGAGGTCCGACTGCGCGGAGGGCAGCGGGACGCCCGGATCCGCGAGGACGCCGAGCCAGTCGCCCCGCGGTGCGCGGGCGACCACCAGCGGGAAGAGGAGGACGGCCGCGGGGATCGGCAGGCCGAGGAAGCGGCCGATCCGCCGCCCCGAGGTGGCGACGACGACGAGCCAGATCACCAGGAGCGGCACGGCCAGCACCGGCGCGCACGCGACGACGGCCGCAGCCAGGATCGAGGCGCTCGCGGAGGCGGACCAGGAGCGGTACGCGCCGAACCCGGCGAAGAAGAGCCAGGGAAGCAGCACGTGCACCAGCAGCGGGGCGGGGCGCCCGTCGGCCTGCGCGGCGAAGAAGGCGGGAGCGAGGATGTAGACGAGGGCTCCGGCGGCGCGGGCGGTCGCGCGCGGGGTGAGCCGCGCGATCATCAGCCAGGCGCCGAGGGCGGCAGCGGGGAGCGCGACGAGATAGAGCAGCACCATCGAGTAGCTGGGCGACCAGAAGGTCAGCGAGCCGAGCACGGCGAGGACGGCGGCGAACGGATCCGCCGCGCCGATGAACCCCGAGCCGAGGTCGCGCCAGCCGTAGGCCGCGTTGCGCCACAGCTCGCCGACGGTCGGCGAGAGCGTCAGCAGACCACCGCCGCTGAGCGCGGGAGCAGCGAGGAGCGGCGTGTAGACCACCAGGCCGGCGAGCGCGGCGACGAGGACGACCCACACTCCCCCGCCCTGGAAGAAGTGCAGCGGATGGCGATCCCGCCCGGCCTGCACGCGCACCGCGTCGTGGCGCACCGAGCGCAGCTGCCGCACCACGTCCAGCGGGATGCGGAGCGGCGCGATCGCCTTCCAGCCCACGTTCTTCGACGAGCGGAGAACGGTGCGGGCCCGCAGCACCTTCGTCCCCCCGAAGGCGACGACGAGGGCCGCCAGCAGCTCCCCTCCGACCAGCCCGGGCTGCTTGCGCAGCAGGCGCACGACCGCGCGACCGATCGCCAGCGGGACGAGCGAGAGCCAGTGCAGGAGGAGGAGCGCGACGGGCGCGTAGGCGAGCCGGCGGTGCAGCTGCGCGGTGCGGTGCTGACGCGCCCGGCGCCGTTCGCCGCTGTCGATGCGGCGGCCGTCGGGGCGCTGCAGCCCGATGCGGGCGGTGGTGACGCGGGCGTCCGGCACGCGGCTGACCCGGTGCCCGGCGAGCCGGGTGCGGATCGAGAAGTCGAGCGCGTCGTCGACGACCGGCAAGCCGGGGTCGAAGCCGCCGAGCTCCTCCCAGAGGGAGTGGCGCACGAGCATGCCGCCGGCGGCGACGGCCAGGACGTCGGGCGTGGAGTCGTGCTGGCCCTGGTCGAGCTCGTCCTCGACGAGGTGGACGGTCGTGCCGTGCTTGGTGATCGACTCGCCGTAGCTGCGGATGTAGCCGGAGCGCGTCCAGTCCATGATCTTGGGACCGGCGACGGCGACGGAGGGGGCGACCTCGACGGCTCCCAGCAGCGCCGCGAGGGCGCCGGGCTCGGGGGCGGAGTCCTGCGCGAGCAGCCACAGCCACTCGTCCTCTCCGGCCGGCGGCTGCATCACGCGGACAGCGCGGGCCACGGCCTGGCCGAAGGGGAGGTGCTCGGCGACCTGCACGAGCTGCGTCGGACCCCAGGACGCGAGGAGCTCGTCGGTCGTGTCCTTCGAGCCTCCGTCGACGAACACCGTCGCGTCGGGCTGACGGGTCTGCGCCCGCAGGGCCGCGAGGGTTCGTTCCAGATAGGCCGCGCCGTTGCGCGCGACGAGGACGGCGGTGACTCGTGGATACATCGCGGACCACCCTAAGCGATGCCGCCGCGCCGCCCGCCTGCGGCTCGCCGCCCCGTCGGTCGGGTCGCGGCGAGGAGGGGACTAGGCCCGGCGGCGCAGCTTCCGGCGCTCGCGCTCGGAGAGGCCGCCCCAGATGCCGAAGCGCTCGTCGTTCTCGAGCGCGTACTCGAGGCACTGGGCCCGGACCTCGCACGAGGTGCAGATCTTCTTGGCGTCGCGGGTCGAGCCGCCCTTCTCGGGGAAGAAGGCCTCGGGATCAGTCTGCGCGCACAGCGAGTCGACCTGCCAGGAGAGCGCGCCCCCCGGCGCCTCGGTCGCGGTGTCGACCCCGGGTCGGACCCCGGGCACGCCCAGACGGACCGGATCGACGAACCAGTCCTCGGGGACTCCGGAGTGCTGTTCCGGAAGCGTCATGCCGTCTCCTACCCCGCCTGCGAACCGATGATCGGCGGCCACTCCTCCCGGAGCCGCTGCCTAGGTAATTACAGCGGTGTCATTCGCTCAGGTCAAGTCGCGGACCATAAACCCTCAACCCGCCGTGGAGGGTTCACGACACACCGGCGTGTCGCGAACGTGAGATCCGATCAGGCGGTCGCGGCGCTCCGTGCGCGCCAGGCGCTCTCCACCATCTCGGCGACCGTGTGCCGCATCTCCCAGCCCAGGTCGCGGGCCGCTGTCGCGCCGGAGGCGACGATGCGGGGCGGATCGCCCGGCCGCCGTGGGGCGACCTCGGGCGTGAAGGCGATGCCGGTGCTGTCGGCGATCGCGCGCATGATCTCGCCGACGGAGGCCCCGGATCCGCTGCCCAGGTTGTAGACCGGGTCGATCGGCTCGCCGGCGGCCAGGCGGCGCGCCGCGGCGACGTGCGCGAGCGCCAGGTCGGCGACGTGGATGTAGTCGCGGACGCAGGTGCCGTCCGGCGTCGGGTAGTCGTCGCCGTTGATCCGGGGCGTGCGGCCGTCCAGCAGCGCCTCGAAGACGAGGGGGAAGAGGTTGTGGGGGCTGGTGTCGTAGACGTCCGGGTAGCCGGACCCGACGACGTTGAAGTAGCGCAGGGAGGCGTGCCGGACGCCGTGCGCCCGCCCCGCGTCCGCGAGCAGCCACTCGCCGATCAGCTTCGACTCGCCGTAGGGCGATTCCGGGCTCTTAGGGGTGTCCTCGGTGACGATCTCGACGTCGACTGCGCCGTAGACGGCAGCGCTCGAGGAGAAGACGATCGAGGAGACCCCGGCGCGCTCCATCGCCGCCAGCACGCGCATGGTGCCGGTGACGTTCTGCTCGTAGGTGTGCAGGGGGCGCTGCACCGAGACTCCGGCGTACTTGAACCCGGCGACGTGGACGACGCCCTCGATGTCGTGCTCGGCGAGCACGCGGTCGAGCAGGGCCTCGTCGAGGATCGAGCCCTGGTGGAACGGGACGCCCTCGGGCACGAACGACGCGTGCCCCGAGGAGAGGTCGTCGAGGACGACGGGGTCGATGCCCTGCTCCGAGAACGCGCGCACCACGTGCGCTCCGATGTACCCGGCTCCCCCGGTGACCAGCCATGCCATGTGGATCCTCCTCGGTCCGGGCCCGCGACTCCGCGCACCGGAAGACACCCTAGCGGCGGGGATCGGCGGCGCGGATCGGCCGGATGACGCCGGGTGGCGATATCCTGCCGCCGTGCTCCGCTCCGTCGCCCTCCTCGCCCTGCCCGGCCTCGCGCCGTTCGAGTTCGGGGTCGTCTGCGAGGTGTTCGGGATCGACCGCGGCGCCGACGGAGGTCCCGCCCTCGACTTCCGGATCGCCACTCCCTCTCCGGGCCCCGTCCGGACGAGCCTCGGATTCGACCTGCTGATCGCCGATGGTCTCGACGCGGCCCGAGACGCGGACCTGATCGCCGTCCCCGCCCACGGCCGCGGGCCCGCCGACGAGCGGGTGCTCGACCTCCTCCGCGAGGCTCACGAGCGCGGCGCGTGGATCCTCAGCGTCTGCAGCGGGGCCTTCACCCTGGCGCAGGCGGGTCTGCTCGACGGCCGGCGCGCGACCACCCACTGGATGCACGCCGCGGAGCTCGCCCGGCGCTTCCCCTCCGTCACGGTGGACCCCGAGGTGCTCTACGTGCAGGAGGGGCGCATCGTGACGAGCGCGGGCACCGCGGCCGGCATCGACGCGGCGCTGCACGTGGTGCGCGAGGAGCTGGGCGCGACGGCGGCGAGCGTCGTCGCCCGGCGGATGGTCGTGCCCCCGCAGCGCCACGGCGGGCAGGCGCAGTACCTGCGGACCCCTGTTCCCGAGGCGCGCGCGGACTCGCTGGCCGAGGTCACCGAGTGGATGCTGGAGCACCTCGACGAGGACCTCTCGATCGAGGCGCTGGCCCGTCGCGCCCTGATGGCCCCCCGCACCTTCGCGCGCCGCTTCCGGGCCGACCTCGGCACGACTCCGCTCGCCTGGCTCACCCGCCAGCGCCTCCTCCGGGCGCAGGTGCTCCTGGAGGAGACGGAGCTGACCCTCGAGGCGGTCGCCGCGCGGGTCGGCTTCGGCACGGCCGCGGTGATGCGCCACCACTTCACGCGCGTCCTGCGGACCACGCCGGCGGCCTACCGCCGCACATTCGCCGCCTGAGCGGCCGGCACCGGGATCGCTGGAGGGATCAGACCGTCGCGACGAAGAGCCTGCCCCGTCCGGTGACGGCGAGAGCGCCCTCCGACGGGGTCACGAACACGCTGCCGCCGCGCTCGACGCGGACCGAGCCCTCGGCGCCCTCGAGCGAGAACGAGCCCTCGGTCGCGATCGCGATGGCGGGTCCGTGCAGGGCGACGCGGGCCGGCGTCTCCGACTCCGGCTCCACGACGGCGAGCACGAAGTCGGGGACGTCCGGACGGTAGACGCGCACGCCCGGCCCGGCCTGCTCGGCCGGGAGGTAGGGCACGGGCAGCGGCGAGAACTCGAGCACGCTCACCAGCTCGGGCACGTCGATGTGCTTGGGCGTGAGGCCCCCGCGCAGCACGTTGTCGGAGGCGGCCATCAGCTCCACGCCCGTGCCCGCGAGGTAGGCGTGGATGTTGCCGGCGGGCAGGTAGAGCACCTCGCCGCGGGCGAGGCGGACGCGGTTGAGCAGGAGCGAGAGCACGATGCCGGGGTCGCCCGGGTAGCTCTCGGCCAGGTCCCGGACCGTGGTCGTCTCGAGGCGGTCGTCGCCCGCGGACGCCGCGACGATCGCGGACACCAGCGCGGCGACCTCGGCGCGGTCGCCGTCGGCGAGCAGCCACGACACGGCGCCGCGGAGGACCTCCGAGGGCTCGCCCTCGAGCGTCCGAGCGAACCGCGCGATCGCGGCCGCCTCCTCCGCCGGGGCGCGCCCGGCCAGCTCGGCGAGCAGCGCCCGGGCGTCCGCCGGCTCACGGAAGCCGCAGAGCGCGTCGAAGGTCTCGCTGAGCGCGTAGATCAGCTCGGGCTTGTGGAACGGGTCCTTGTAGTTGCGATCGGCGGCGTCGCGGGGGATGCCGGCCTCCTCCTCCTCGACGAACCGGCGCCGGGCCCGCGCGGACGAGGGGTGGGCCTGGAGCGACAACGGCCCGCCCGCCGCGAGGATCTTGAGCAGGAACGGCAGACGGGGAGCGCCCGAGACCGGATCGACCGACCCCTCCACTCCGGCGAGCGCCGCCTCGGGGTGATCGGCGATCCACTCGGCGAGCGTGCCGGCGCCGACCGAGGCGGGGTCGAGGACGCGCGCGGGCGAGCCCGGGTGCGCGCCGAGCCAGAGCTCGGCCTCGGGGGCGCCGGAGGGCGCGGTGCCGAGGGCCTCCGAGATGCCGGTGAGCGAGCCCCAGGCGTAGTCGCGGGGGGTGTTGCCGATCGGGATGAACACGGGAGCGCTGGCCTTCCGTCCGAGGGGTGGGTCCGAGCCGCTCAGCCGGACGCGCCGGGGCCGCTCCGCTGCGACGCTAGCAGGATCCACAACGCGGGCCCGGGAGGAGGGCCCGCCTGTTGGTGCTCTCCGCCAGCGGACGCGGCACTCGCAGGCGCGCTTCGTACGCTGGGAGTCGCAGCACTGTCGCCGTCGGAGCGGTCGCCGTGCCGCATCCGACGAGCGAGGGAGCACAGAGCATGGACAGCACGACCTTCGAGACCCTGGGGGCCGACTTCTACGGGTTCGAGGCGGCGCTCACGCCCGCCGAGAAGGAGCTGCTGGTCGGCGTCCGCTCGTTCCTCGAGGAGCAGGTGCGGCCGATCGCCGACGAGTACTGGGAGCGCGCGGAGTTCCCGCGGCAGCTGATCCCCGGGATCCACGCCACCGGCGTCATCGGCCTCTCCTGGCCCGAGACCCGCGCGATCGAGAACTCCGCCGTGTTCCGCGGCTGGGTGGCGCTCGAGCTGGGCCGGGTGGACGCGGGCATCGCGACCTACGTCGGCGTGCAGAACGGCCTGGTGATGGGCACGGTCGGCGTCGCCGGCTCCGAGGAGCAGCGCGCCGAGTGGCTGCCGAAGCTCGCCTCGGGCGAGGTCGTCGGCGCCTTCGGCCTCACCGAGCCGCACTCCGGCTCAGACTCCGCCCAGGGCCTGCGCACCACCGCCCGCCGGGACGGCGACGACTGGATCCTCGACGGCGAGAAGCGCTGGATCGGCAATGCGACCTTCAGCGACGTGACCGTAATCTGGGCGAAGGACGCGGAGGACGGCCAGGTGAAGGGCTTCCTCGTCCCCACCTCGACGCCGGGCTACCGCGCCACCGCCATCGCGCGCAAGCAGAGCCT